>JAVROG010000354.1:0-3758 GCA_032162865.1 Mycobacterium sp.
CCGGACCGGGACACAGGGCGGTCACGGACACCCCAGTTCCGTGCAACTCCTCCTGGACGGCTTCGGAAAACGTCAGTACGAAAGCCTTCGTCGCCGAGTACACGGCCATGAAGGGGATCGGCTGAAATCCGGCGATCGACGCGATGTTGAGCACCGCCCCGGCTCCGCGCTCAACCATCCCGGGTAGGGCCGCGTGCGTGAGCTCGGTCAGTGCCAGCGCGTTGAGGGTGACCTGCTCGCTTTCGCGCTCGAACGGCAACTCGTGGAAGATCCCGCTGGTGCCGAACCCGGCACTGTTGCACAGACCGCCGATCGGATCGTTGCGCAATCGGTCCGCCAGTTTCGCCCGCGATTCGGCGTCGGACAGGTCGAGGGGCAGTACCTCGACTTCAATCTTGTCGCTATCCCGCAACTGTTCGGCCAGCTCGTCGAGACGTTCGCGGCGCCGGGCGACCAGCATCAGCGGGAAACCGCGGCGGGCCAAGCCCTTGGCCAGTTCGGTACCGATGCCTGAGGAGGCGCCGGTGATGACGACGGTGCTCTGCTTGTTTGGTTTTGGGAGGCTCATAACGTCACCAATGTATCCCTCGGGTCGCCTGCAGGAATGTCTCGCTCCGCCTGTCGAGATCTGTTTTCTCCGTTTGGTTTTCGCTGCCCTTGGCGGCTGACGAGTCGTCGAACATACCGAAGGCGCGGTTACGCACCCGGTCCATGACCGCTGGGTTGACGGCGTCAGCGACGGCGGCGAAACTTCCGAACGGCGAGCTGGCCCGCCGTGGGCGGTGGATCAGCGCGTCGGTGATCACGCCGGCGGCCTGATCCGGCGTCAGCGTCGGGAACTTGTCGTACATCGTGGTGGGGCTGATCATCGGCGTGCGCACCAGCGCCATGTGCACGGTGGTAAACCGAACGTTGTCGCTCACGGTCTCGGCCTGCAGCGCATCGCACAAGCTGTCCAACGCGGCCTTGCTGGCGATGTAGGCGCCGAAGCGCGGTGCCCGGGTCTGTACCCCGACCGAGGAGACGTTGACGATGTGCCCGAATTCGCGTTCCCGCATGCCGGGAGCGAACTTGAGGATCAGCTGGACTGCGCCCAGGTAGTTCAATTGAATGGTCCGCTGGTAGTCGTGGATCCGGTCGTAGGACAGCGCCAGCGAACGACGAATCGAGCGTCCCGCGTTGTTGATCAAGATGTCGACACCGCCCAGGTCCTCGAGCACCTTGTCGGCCATGGTCGCAATTGCGTCCATGTCGGACAGATCGCAGGGGTATACGTGCGCGGTGCCGCCGTTGGCACGGATATCGTCGGCGACCTTTTCCAGGTTCTCCAAGGTGCGCGCGACCAACACCACTGTGCCGCCCGCCTCCGCGATCTTGTGCGCGGCGGCCTCGCCGATACCGGATGACCCGCCGGTGATCAGGGCGGTCCTGCCTTTGACCGCATCCTCGAGCTTGCGGCCCTGTACCGCGTCAAGCAGGTTCCGTAGATAGAAAGGCCGATACCGCCCTGCGGAATTCGGCGTGTTGATGATGTTCGAAACTGCCGCGAACGGTCGTTCGACCAGACTCGAAAGGTCACCAAGATTCATTGATAGTTGCTCCCGATGGCGGTGTGGATGGTGTGACACAGGTCATGAAGCAAACCTAGGACATCGACCTGTGAATAGATACACACGGCCCACCGGGCCACCCAGCGGCCGGTTTACACCGGATAATCCGCGCGTGATTGCGGCCTAACGGGTAGGGAGTCCGGTGATGATGTCCTGTCCGAATGGGGTTACTGTCTCGCTTCCGCAGGCGGGAACCGGCCAGCATCTACAAGATCGGAGACTATGAGGCGATCGAGATCGTCGTCGAAGGCTTCTATGTTCGGGTGCTTGCCGACGATCAGCTGTCCGGCTTTTTCACCGGGACGAACATGAGCCGTCTGAAAGGCAAGCAGGCGGAGTTCTTCGCGGCCGCCCTCGGTGGTTCCGAGCCCTACACGGGCGCGCCGATGGAGCAGGTGCATCAGGGCGCGGCATCACGATGCACCACTTCGGCTTGGTAGCCGGACATCTGGGCGACGCGCTGACAGCCGCCGGAGTACCCGCCGATACGGTCACCGAGATTCTCGGCGCCATCGCGCCACTGGCCGCCGACATCGCATCGCGTGACAGCAGCGCAGCGAAAGTCTGAGTACCGACGAAGTTCTTCGCGCCTCGTGGGCGTGTCGCGCGGGCACCCGAACGGGCAACCGGTACGCAGCAAGGTATGAGACTGATGGTCGCCATCCTGGCGGTCCTGGTTGTCAGCGCCTGCGGGGTTGAGTCCAGGCAAGCCTCTCCCAGCTCCGCCACCGCGCCTGCCGCCACCTCAACGACGCAGTTACCCCCCGCGCCGATGACGTTCGATTGCGCGAAACCGGCGAACAAAGCGCAGCAATTGGTCTGCGGCGAACCGCAATTGACTGACCTCGACCGCCGGCTGCAGACCGCCTACCAGCAGGCGCTGGCACGTCCGGGTGCCGACCAGGCGACGCTGACGACCGCGCAGAGCGCCTTCGCGACGATCCGCGACGGCTGCGCCGACTTCGTCCAGGTGCGGCCCTGCGTCGTAGAGACCTACCAGACCCGACTGGTCGAGTTGGCGATCGCTGACCCGTCCACGGTCGCCCCACCGGTCGTCACCTACGACTGTCCCGCGGACGCCGGAACGTTGACCGCGCAGTTCTACAACCAGCTGGATCCAAAGACCGCGGTACTGGACTGGAAGGGCAATCGCGTCATTTTGTTCATCCAGCAATCCGGCAGCGGTGCCCGCTACGCCCGGCAGGGTTCGGAGTACTGGGAGCACCAGGGCGAAGTGACCCTGGATCTCGGCGGCACCAAATTCGTCTGCCACACGCAATGATTCAGGCTCTACCGAGCGCGGCCATTCGCCGTTCCAGGTATCCGACGACCCCGGCATCGGCGGTGAGATCGATAGCCCGACGGTAGGCCTGTGCCGCCGCTTGGGGTTGGCCGGCCAACGCCAGCAGGTGCGCACGCGCAGTCCAGGCGGGCTGAAAGCACTCGGCCCCCTCGATCGCGTCCAGCGCGTGCAGCCCGGCCTGTGGCCCGTCGACTTCACCGTCGATAACGGCCAATGCGACCGCAGCACCCATCGATGGCGCAACCCGCAGCAGCGCTCGGTGCAGCTTCCGCAACGCCATCCAATCGTCGGAGCGGGCACAGTGAGTCGATTGAATCGCCGCCTCGTATTGGTAGCGGCCCGGGCGGCCCAGGCCATGGGCCCGATGTAACAGACTCTCGCCACGCGCGATCAGCGCCGCATCCCAGAGGCGGGAGTCCTGCTCATCCAGCGGCACGAACTGCCCGTCACGGGCGCGCCGCGCCGGTCGACGCGCCTCCGACAGACACACCAGGGCCGCCAACCCGAGCACCTCGGGTTCGTCGGGCAACACTTCGACCAGGACCGACGAAAGATGCAGCGCCTCAGCGGCCAACGACTCGATCGGATCTCCCTGCGGCTCCAGTTGCCAGTCGATCGCAACGGCGCCATACACCGCTTCCAGCACGGCGGGCAACCGTTCATCGAACTCGGAGCGGCCTGGCGCCACGAACGGGATGCGGGCATCGCGGATCCGGCGTTTAGCGCGGACCAGCCGTTGGGACAAGGTGGCAGCCGGCATCGAAAAGGCCCGGGCGATGGCGGCGGCCTCGATACCGAGCACCGTCTGCAGCATCAGCGGAGTGTGGCAGTTAACGGCGATCGCC
>JAVROG010000355.1:0-12470 GCA_032162865.1 Mycobacterium sp.
TCATCGCCCCATTTCACCGCGCCGGCACCAACCCGACGCTGGCTCTGCAACGTGATCTGGAGTTCGTCGAACATCTCGACGCCCTCGGGTTCGACGAGGCATGGATCGGCGAACACCACTCGGCGGGCAGCGAGATCATCAGTTCACCGGAAGTGTTCATCGCCGCGGCAGCACAGCGCGCCAAGCGAATCCGGTTCGGGACGGGCGTGATTTCGCTGTCCTACCACAACCCGCTGTGGGTTGCCGATCGGTTGATGTTGCTCGATCACCTCACCCACGGCCGCATCATCGGTGGGGTAGGGCCGGGCTCGCTGCCCACCGATTCGTCCATGATCGGGCTGACTCCCACCGACACGCGCGAGCTGCTCGAAACCAACCTCGACATCGTCGTTCGGCTGCTCGCGGGGGAGACGGTGAGCGCCAAGACCGCCACGCACCAGCTCTTCGACGCGAAATTGCAGCTCGCGCCGTATACCGACGGCGGGATCCCGCTTGCGGTCGCGGGTGTCGCCTCGCCGACCGGTGCGCGGCTGGCCGGCAAGCACGGCATCGGCCTGCTTTCCATCGGTGCGACGCTGATCATCGAGGGCTTCGACGCGCTCGCGTATCACTGGGGCATCGTCGAGGAGCGCGCGGCCGCGTTCGGCAGCCAAGTCGACCGCAGCAACTGGAGCCTGGTCGGGCCCATGCACATCGCCGAGACCGAGGAGCAAGCCCGCGCCGACGTGAAATTCGGACTCGAGCCGTGGTTCCACTATTTCCAGAAAGTCGCCGCCTTCCCGCAGATGACTATGCCGGGGGAGCGGCTCGACGAGATGATCGACATGATCAACGAGAACGGCGCCGGAGTGATTGGCACACCCGAGCGTGCCCGGGACCAGGTGCAGCGGCTGTGGGACCAGTCGGGCGGTTTCGGCTGCATGCTGCAGATGGGCCACGAGTGGGCGAACCCGGCGGCGACCAGACGGTCGGCCGAACTGTTCGCCGCGGAAGTGATTCCGCATTTCCAGGGCCAGGCGCAACCGACGGTGGATGCCGCCACGCGAGCCGGCCAGATGCGAGAAGGCCTGGCTCAGACGCAACTGCAGGCCATCGAGCACATGACCAAGAAGTACGAGAGCGAGAAGCGGCCCACTCATTAGATCTGAAAACGATCGCCGCGCGCCGCTACCCATCGGCCATTGCAATGTAAGCGTCGCCGCGCGAATAGGCTGCGCAGTTAGCGCCTTAACTGTGGTCGAGTGCGACTAGTGGACGACTGCGCTAAGGGTTTTCCGTGGTCAATGGATTGGGGGCCCCCGGATTTGTTACCCCAGGCAGATGCCCGGGCCAGGGCGGCAGCCCGACGTTCGGTTCAGAGGTCGCCGCTTCCTCTAGCGGAACACAACTTTTCGCGGTCAGCGCGTTTCTCCATGCGCCGGGCGGGTTCGGCGCGGCCGACAGCGAGCCGTCGGGGCAGCGGAACGAACACGAACCCTCCAGCGCCCCCAGCGGAGTGATGACCGAGGCGTTGAACAGGAAGATGTTGATGCCGCCGACACCCTGCACGGCACCGCCGCCGTACTCGCAGTGCCAGCGACTGCCGTTCTCCTCGACTGGGAAGTCGCACCAATAGTGATAGGCACCCATCTCCATGCCCGATCCCCCCACCCCGGGATAGTCGCACAACCCGGGGCCGGGTACGTTTCCGCCGACATCCGCCTGCGCCACGGGAACACTCAGACTCAGCCACGGCGCGGCCACTATGATGAAAATAGCGATTTTTTTCATCATCACCTCAGCGACCGTAGTTCTCCGCCGCATCATAGGCAATAATCCGGTCAGGCAAACCAATCACGACGCCCTTACCAAATCGCCTCCCGTTGTCTCATTCAAGCCTCCCCATTCCCCAACTTGTGCCAGGTGGGCCGACAACCGAAATACGGACTCTTCCGGCGTTTTCCGTCTAGCCGGTGAAGTTTCACAGCGTAGCGATAACCTCGACCCAGCCTGTTGCCAGCTACGAGGCGCAAACCTGAAGGATGAGCACAGCCGGTACCTACCTTGAGAAGCGTCCAGCCCGCTTGACGGGGTGGCACGCGCGACCGATCCAACTGATTCTCGCCGGCGTGGCAGCCATCGCCATGCTCGCCCTGTTCGACGCTGGGCGACTCGACACAGAAGCGGCGCTTGGTTCCGGATCCGTGCGGCTGGCGAACACGAGCGCTCAATACCCGCAGACCCCACCGAATCTGGTCGGTCACGGCGGCATAGCTATCGACAACGACGATGATCAAGCGCAACAACAGGAGCTGCAGGCTCTGCAGCAGATGCAACAGGCCGAGCAACAGGCCGAAGAACAGAACGAGCAAGCCCAACAGCAAGCTCAACAAGCTGAGCAACAGGGTCAACAAGTCGAGCAACAGGCGAACAACCCTTAGGCATCCTCGGGCGCTCGCACCGCACGCTCAGGAAAAACGTTGCGCGGGAACGCTATCGGGCAGTACCCGACTCCCGCTCGGCGGCCGTCACCAGCTTGCCCGCGAAGAACTTGACCGCGCCGCCCATCGCCGCCTTGACCACCGGGCCAGTACCGCGAACCTTCTCGTTGAAGGAGCCGCTCCAGCGAATGTCGGTCCCGCCCGATTGCGTCGGGGTGAGGACCACCTCGCCGTGGTAGTCGTCGGCGGGCTGTGGCGAGCCGACCAGTTTGTAGACGTGCCGGCGGTCCTGCTCGTACTCGACGGTCTCCTCCTGCACGAACACCGGCCACATCCCCAGCTTGCGGATGGCTCCGATCCCGCCCGGGGCCGGGTCACCTTGGCGCGCCCAACTCGACGAAGCGACGATCGGTTTTGCCCAGGCCGACCAGTTGCCTCCGTCGGTAACCAGCCGGAACACTGTCGCGGGAGGCGCGCTGGTGGTCTTGTTGACCTCGAACGTGAACTTGCGACCCGACATTCCTGACTCCCCAATGTGACGACTGCCCGAGATGGTGCTGCCGGGTACCCTACCGCGCAGGTGGCCGCCGACCCGCCCGGGCCGGCATCTGACCGGCAGAAACGATCCCGCGTTACGGGCGGCAGGCGCATACTCACGACGTGCCAAACGCCGACAGCGTATCTATTCCGCCCACGCCCACCGTCGCTGACGTCACCGCGGCGCTGAACCTGATGAAGCCGTTGCGAAAGCTGATCAAGCCCAAGGTCTTCGGTATCGACAATGTGCCCACCGAGCGGGCGTTGTTGGTGGGCAACCACAACACGCTGGGCATGGTCGACGCGCCGCTGCTGGCGGCGGAGTTGTGGGAGCGCGACTCGGGTTCGCCCGCTTGGCAATTCAGCATGGTTATCCGATCGTGCCGTTCGCTTCGGTGGGCGCCGAACACGGCATCGGCATCCTCGTGGACAACAAGTCCCCAATGCTGGCACCGGTGCAGTTCCTCACCGAGAAGCTGCTCGGCTCCTCCGACGCTCCGCCGCTGGTCCGTGGGGTCGGGTTGACTCCGGTGCCGCGCCCCGAGCGGCAGTACTACTGGTTCGGCGAGCCGATCGACACCACCGAGTTCCAGGGGCAGGAAGCCGACGACAACTCAGCACGCAAGGCCGCGAGCGCGCCGCCACGGCGATCGAGGAGGGTATCGAGCTGATGCTCGCGGAGCGCGACGCCGACCCGAACCGGTCAGTCGTCGGGCGGCTGTTGCGATCCGAGGAATAGCCGACCCTCGGAAAGTCGCAGCCATCGATCGAGGTTCAGTTCGTCCAGGAATTCCTGGTCGTGGCTGACCACGACGATCGCACCCTGATAAGCAGCGAGTGCGCCTCGCAATTGGGTTCAAGCAGCGTAGTCTTTCCCGCACCGTTGGGTGCGACGAGACCGGTTCGGCCGGCGTCAAAGACGAATGACAGGCTCTCGAAAACACGGGAGCCGTCCGGCCAAGAGAACGACAGATTAGAGCAGACAACTGATGCGTCGGACATGAGCGAGTCCTCGAATTGCGGAAGGAGTATGACAACGGTGCGAGCCAAAGCTCACGCTGAGATGCCGTTGCTTCCGTCCATGGCTATGTTCCTATCAATTCCGGCGAAGGGCCTGCAATCGATTTTCGCGACCCCGGGACCTCGGCGGCTGAGCCCATGTCGATAGCACATCGAAAGATGCTGTCGAACAGGCTGATTCGAGAATGATCGGGAGCCGCTGGGGATTTATGCCCCTTATCGCAGCGCTGGCGCTCGGAGCATGCAGTGGGCCACATCCCGCACCGAGCTCGCAGGCCTCCGCGACCACCAGCTCGACAACCTCCGCAATCAAGGCGGGCAGCAGCCAAAACGTGCTGGATTCCGCCGTGCAGGCCAACGCGCCGGGCTGTTCTGCGGCGGTCGGCATCGAAGGCAAGATCGCCTGGACCGGGGTGGCCGGTCTCGCCAGCATGACTATCGGGGCCAAGATCACCGCGGATACGGTGTTCGATATCGCCTCGGTGTCCAAGCAGTTCACCGCGACCGCGATCCTGCTACTGGCCGACGCCGGCAAACTGACCCTGGACGACGCACTCTCCCAATACATGTCGGAAATGCCGCCATGGGCCGCCAATGTCACACTCACGCAACTGATGCACCACACCAGCGGGATCCCCGACTACACCGGCCTGCTCCAGGAGCAAGGCTTCAGCTACGTCGACCGCACGACGGAGGCTCAAGCACTGCAGGCCCTGGTCGCCGCTCCGGAGCTGGTGTTCAAGCCCGGCACCCGTTACCAGTACTCCAATTCGAACTATCTGCTGCTCGGCGAAATCGTGCACCGGGTATCGGGAAAGCCCCTACCGGACTATCTGAATGCGGAGATCTTCCAGCCGCTGAAGCTGGCGATGGTGATGGATCCGGCCGCGAGCATCCCCAACAAGGCGCTCTCTTACACCGAGGCCGAGCCCGCTGGCCACGGTAAGAATATCGATGACTATCAGGTCGCCGACTCCAAGTGGGAGCAGGTCGGCGACGGCGGCATCCAAACCACGCCCAGCCAGCTGGTCCGCTGGGCCGACAACTATCGCACCGGCAAGGTGGGTGGCCCGAAACTCCTCGATGCGCAGCTGGCCGGAGCCGTGCAGACCGAACCGGGCGGCGGCGACCGCTACGGCGCCGGGATCATCTCGCTGGCAAACGGCATGCTCGACCATGACGGCTCGTGGGCCGGCTTCGTCACCGCATTCCGCGTCAGCAGCGACCGACGCACATCGGTGGCGATCAGCTGCAACGTCGACAAGCAGGACCCAGAAGCCATGACTGACGCGCTGGGGCGCATCTGGATGTAGCGCCAGAAATATTGCCGATCCGATGCGTCGGGCGCGGGGTTTGCTGCAATCATTCACGGTATGGCGCAACCGGCTGTCCTCACCACCGACAATGGCCTTCCATCCGGGGTGGAGGGAGCGTGCGATTCACGTTTCCTCAATGTCATCCGCGCATTCGCCGGGCTGTACCCCGGACGCCTGTTCGGCGGTGGCGCATTGTCGGTGTACATCGACGGTCGACAGGTAGTCGACGTCTGGACGGGTTACTCCGACCGGAAGGGCGAGGTGTCCTGGACCGAAGACACCGGCGCCATGGTGTTCTCAGCCACAAAAGGATTGGCGGCCACAATAATTCACCTACTGGTCGACCGCGGTCTGCTCGAGTACGAGGTGCCGGTCGCCGAGTACTGGCCCGAGTTCGGGGCCAACGGCAAGTCCGAGATCACCGTCAGCGACGTGTTGCGGCACCGTGCCGGCCTGTCACACCTGAAGGGTGTTGACAAGAACACGATCATGGATCACCTCCTGATGGAGGAACGGCTGGCCGCGGCGCCCGTGGACCGGGCCCACGGCAAGATGGCCTACCACGCGATCACCTACGGATGGCTACTTTCCGGTCTGGCCCGCGCGGTGACCGGCAAAGGGATGCGGCAGCTTTTCCGCGAGGAACTCGCGCGCCCGTTGAACACCGACGGCTTGTACCTCGGCCGGCCACCGGCCGATTCGCCGACCGTCGCCGCGCAAACGCTACTGCCCCAGGCCAAGATTCCCACACCGATCCTCGATTTCATCGCGCCAAAGGTTGCGGGGCTGTCGTTCTCCGGGCTGCTGGGGTCGATCTACTTCCCGGGCATCATGTCGATGTTGCAGGACGACATGCCATTTCTGGACGGTGAGCTTCCGGCGGTCAACGGCGTGGTGACCGCGCGCGCCCTCGCCAAGACTTACGCGGTGCTGGCCAACGACGGCGTTATCGACGACACCCGACTGTTGTCCTCCGATGCGGTGGCCGGCATGAAGGGAAAGGCCGAGCTGTGGCCGGATCTGAACCTGGGTCTGCCCTTTACCTACCACCAGGGCTACCAATCATCGCCGGTCCCAGGATTTTTGGAGGGCTACGGTCACATCGGTCTGGGCGGAACGGTCGGCTGGGCAGATCCGGAGTCAGGCTGCTCGTTCGGTTACGTGCACAACCGCCTGTTGACGCTGTTGCTGTTCGACGTCGGGTCTTTCGCGGGGCTCGCGCCGCTGTTGACCAATGCCGTCACGACAGCGCGCAACGAGGGACCGCTGGAGGTACCGCATTTCGGTGCGACATACCACGAATCGGATGAGCACGAACCCGCCGCCGGCGAGTAGTTTCAGATCACATGGGGTGCGATCAGGACCGTTGCGCCGGACACGATGAGCCCGATTGCGAATGCGATGATCGTAAAGCCCATCACCTGGCGAACATTAAGCTTCGCGATCGCCAGTAGTGGCAGCAGCCAGAATGGCTGAATCATGTTCGCGACCGACTCGCCGACCGCGACCGCCATCGAGATCAGCCCTAGGTAGGCGGGGGAGCGTTGGCCGAGTGCGAGCGCCGAGTCAACCGCGACAGGGCCCTGCACAGCCCAGTGCCCGCCCCCGGACGGAACGAACAACGAGATGACGACCGAACCGATGAACGTCAGAAACGGCAGCGTGTACTGGTTCGCGCCCGCCACCAGAGCTTCGGCCAACACAGTCTGCAGCGCCTTGCCGGATTGTGTTGGCAGATAACCCAATAAGCCGACGATGCCCCCGTACAAGGGGTACTGCAGCAGTAGCGGACCAGACACCTTGGCCGCACCGGCGAAGGCACGGATGAAACGAATCGGTGTGCGATGCAGCAGTGCGCCGGTCACGGTGAACAGCATGACCATCGACGAGATATTGAGCGCAAATCCGCTCAACCAGAAATACGTGATACCCGCGGCGAAGGGAAGAACGTTGAGGATCCATAGGTTTTCCAGCCATTCGGCCGATGTCCTTTTTTCGGTGGACTTTTCGGTGGACATCGTGTCGGCGTGGGCCTCATCGTCAAAGACTGCGGGATCGGGCGCGAGGAACTGCGCTGGCTCCATACGCCAGATCGCCACGCCCAGCAGCAACAGCACCACTATCGCGGCAACCCAGCTGTAGGGCTGGAAGATCGTGAGCCCGAGCGGTACGTTCGCGCCGGTCATCTTGTGTATCACGTTGATCGGACTGTTAGCGTCGGTGTTCGCCAGCGCGATCGACGATGACAGGCCTTGAGTCCACACGATAAAGCCCATGAACGCGGCCGCGATGAGATACCCGAAATGGGTTGCGCTGAAGCGTTTCGCGACCTGCCGCGCAACCAGCGCCCCGGACACCAGCCCGAGCCCCCAGTTCAACATCGACAGCACGGCGCTGACGCCGAAACACAGCAGGGCGCCCTGCACCTGGTTCCTCGGTTTACCCGCGATGTAGACGATGCCCCGTTTCACCACCGGCGCTTCGGCGAGTGTGTAGCCGGTCACCAGGATCAGCACCATCTGGAACGCGAAGGTGAAGATGTTTTGCGATCCCCAGACTCCGCCGTACCAGGCCTTGAGCATGCCGCTAGGCGCCGCGTCGCTGACAAGCAGTGCGACAAGCGCGGCCACGATGGCCGTGAGGATGACCGCGAACAGGAACGGATCCGGCATGAAGCGTTCGACATAGCGGACACAGAGGTCGGTGAGGCGCTGCGTAAGGTTGCGCGGCTTGACCTCAGAGGCTTGTTCCGTTGTCATGCTGCCGCCTTTGCCGTCGTGTTCGCATGCATTGGCATCTGAATGTAGATCTCGTAGATCAGCACCAACAGGCGAGCGCCGCCAGCAGCAGCACGGCCATGATTGCCCACCGGGTAGACCGTGCACTGCAGACCGCGCGCGATGGTGGCCGGAACCACACGCCGCTTCCCATGGCCGGAAAGATCACGGTTTATAGACTGCGGTAATGGATGGCGGTGCCAAGTCGAAGTCGGTGGTTTACGACGGCCTGCTACGCATTGAGGATTGTCTGGACGCCGACGGCAATATCTCGTTGCCGCCGGATACCACGCTGATCTCGCTGATCGACCGCAATATCAGGTTCGTCGGAGACACCGTCGCTTACCGCTACCTGGACCACAGCGGATCGGGTGATGGTCAGGTTTTCGAGTTGACGTGGTCCCAGTTCGGGGTCCGCTTGCGCGCTATCGCCGCACACGTGCAGAAGGTGGCGGGTGTGGGCGACCGCGTCGCGATCCTGGCACCGCAGAGCATTGACTGGGTTGCCGGCTATTACGCCGCGATCAAAGCGGGCACCGTTGCGGTGCCGTTGTTCGCCCCCGAATTGCCGGGCCACGCTGAGCGTCTCGAAACGGCGCTACGCGATTCTCAGCCAGCGGTCGTGCTCACGACTGCGGTGGCTAAAGCCGCTATCGAGAACTTCCTGGCCGCCCTTTCCGACCTGCGCAAGCCGCACGTCCTGGTGATCGACGAGATACCCGACTCAGCGGAGGAACTGTTCGTCCCGGTCCACCTGGACATGGACGCCGTGGCGTATTTGCAGTACACCTCGGGTGCAACCCGACCCCCGATCGGCGTGGAGATCACCCACCGCGCGGTCGCCACCAACCTCACGCAGATGATCCTGTCAATCGATCTGATGAACCGAAACACCCACGGCGTCAGCTGGTTACCCCTGTACCACGACATGGGTTTGTCGATGATCGGCTTTCCGACGGTGTACGGCGGTCACACCACACTGATGTCTCCGACGGCCTTTGTCCGCCGTCCGCAGCGATGGATCCAAGCGTTGTCTGACGAAGGCCGGACCGGTCGGGTGGTCACCGCAGCGCCGAACTTCGCCTACGAGTGGGCGGCGCAGCGCGGACTACCCGCGGAGGGCGACGATGTCGACCTCGACAATGTGGTGCTGATCATCGGTTCCGAGTCGGTCAGTATCAATGCGGTCACGGCATTCAATACAGCGTTCGCGCCATACGGATTACCGCGCACGGCGTTCAAGCCTTCGTACGGCATCGCCGAGGCCACCCTGATGATCGCCACCATCGACCACGCCGCCGAGACGTCGGTCGTTTATTTCGACCGGGAGCGGCTGGGCGCAGGCGAGGCAGTACGAGTAGCGGCCGACGCCCCCAATGCCGTCGTGCAGGTGTCGTGCGGTCAGGTGGCCCGCAGTCTGTGGGCGGTGATCGTCGACCCCGATACCGGTGCCGAGCTGCCGGACGGTCGGGTGGGCGAACCTTGGTTGCAGGGCGACAACGTGGGTCGCGGTTACTGGCGACGGCCCGAGGAGACCGCGCTGACGTTCGGCGCCACGCTGGGGCCGATACAGCCCGAGGGCAGCCACGCCACCGGCTCGAGGATCGGCGACGGCTGGCTGCGGACCGGCGATCTGGCCGTGTACCTCGACGGCGAGCTTTATGTCACCGGCCGAATGGCGGATCTGGTGACCATCGACGGACATAACCACTATCCGCAGGACATCGAGGCGACCGTCGCGGAGGCGTCACCGATGGTGCGACGGGGGTACGCGACCGCGTTCGCGGTTCCCGACGACTCAGGCCAAGGTGGCCAACACCTGGTGATCATCGCCGAGCGCGCGACGGGCACCGGCCGCGCCGACCCGGAGCCTGCGATTGAAGCCATTCGCGCCGGGGTGGCGGCCCGGCACGGGCTGACGGTCGACGACGTGCGTTTCCTGCCGGCCGGCGCCATTCCGCGTACCACCAGCGGCAAGCTGGCCCGCGTCGCCTGCCGTACCGAATATCTTGACGGCACACTGGGAACGTGATGGCGGCGCGTTCGCCCAAATGCGTGTCACCATGTGTCGATGGCTGCCTTCCCATCTGCTGCCGAACCTAATCGGAGCCCGGAGCTCGCGGGGTACCCCGTCATCCCACCGCCGCTTCCCCGCCCGGTCACCTTCGACCAGCACTGGGATGACCTGACCTTCGTGCATTGGCCGGTCGCGCCCGACAGCATCGCGCACATGTACCCGCCCGGCACTCGTCCCGACGTCTTCGCCGACGGCAACACCTACGTCGGATTGGTTCCGTTCGCCATGACCGGCACCAAACTCGGTACCGCAGTGCCGCTTCCGTATTTCGGCCGATTCCTGGAGACGAACGTCAGGCTGTACTCAGTCGACGACGCCGGCCGGCACGGGGTCCTCTTTCGGTCGCTGGAAACAGCCCGCCTGGCGGTGGTACCCGTGACCCGGATCGGCCTCGGCATTCCCTATACCTGGGCGAAGATGCGGATGACGGGTTCCGGTAATCAGATCACCTATCACAGCGTGCGGCGCTGGCCCCGACGCGGCCTACGGAGCCTGTTGACGGTCACCATCGGTGACACGATCGAGCCGACGCCGCTCGAGGTGTGGCTCACCGCCCGCTGGGGTGCGCACACGCGCAAGGCCGGCCGCACGTGGTGGGTCCCGAACGAACACGATGCGTGGCCGCTGCAGGCGGCTGAGATCGTCGAGTTGCACGACGAACTGGTGGACGCGGCGGGGGTGCAGCCGGCCGGTGATCGGCTGCGCGCGCTGTATTCGGCTGGCATCCGAACGCATTTCGGCCGACCCTGCCTGGTTCAGTAGGTCAACACGCGGAAATGCCCGTGCGGGCAGTAACCTTCGATGCCTTGGAACTCGCCGGCTCGGTGTCGGAGAATTTGGGGCGGTTGTGGGGTGCGCGGGAGCGGGTGTAGCGGCTTCGCGAGGTGTATCGGGTGAGGGCGGGCGCGCTCAGCGGGTTGATCGCCAATCAGGTTGTGCCGCCGGGCAGATGGTGATCGGAGCGCGCTGGTGACGCGGATTGGGTGGCCGGAATTGTCGGACCTGACTGCGATAATCAAGTCATGTCTTCGACCGCATCGCCTCCCGAGACGGTGAGCCCTGCTGAGCGTCTTGAGGTGCTCTTTGAGGAGTTCGCGGAGTTGGCCGGTCAGCGCAATGCCATTGATGGGCGCCTCGTGGAGATCATCGCCGAGATTGATGGCGACGAGCTGTGGGGTGCGACGGGTGTGCGGTCGATCGCGGGGTTGGTGGCCTGGAAGCTCGGGGTGTCCCCGGCCACCGCGCAGACGATGACGACCGTCGCGCATCGGCTGGAGGCGTTTCCTCGCTGCGCCCAAGGCATGCGGGAGGGCCGGTTGTCGCTGGATCAGGTCGGGGTGATCGCCGCGCGCGGCGGTGAGGGATCTGATGAGCATTATGAGCAGTTGGCCAGGGTCGCCACGGTCAACCAGCTGCGCACCGCGGTCAAGCTGGAACCGCGACCCGACCCCGAGCCTTCGGCCCAGCCGCAGCCGCGGCCGGTGATCACGAAGCGCACCAGCGAGGAGTCCACGTCGTGGCGGATCACCCTTCCCCACGATGAGGCCGCGATGTTCGACGCGGCGCTGCAGTCTCACCTGGATGCGCTGGTCGCCGAGTGGAAGCGCGATCACGGGGACAACGGCGCGCGGGCATCGGAGAATGCGGCCCCGTTTCCGTCTAGGTATGAGGCATTTGTGCGTCTGGTCGAGGCCGGCTGGGACGCCGAGGTGGCCCGCCGACCCCACGGCCAGCACACCACCGTGGTGGTGCATGTCGATGTGGAGCAGCGCGCCGGCGCATTGCATCTGGGTCCGGCACTCACCGACGCCGAACGCCAATACCTGACCTGTGATGCCACCTATGAGGTCTGGTTCGAACGCCACGGCGACGTTATCGGCGCCGGCCGCACCACCCGCCAGATCAACCGGCGGCTGCGCCGCGCCCTGGAGCACCGTCACCCCATGTGCGCGGTCCCCGGCTGTGGGGCCACCCGCGGACTGCACGCCCACCACATCCGGCACTGGGAAGACGGCGGACCCACCGAACTGGCCAACCTGGTGCTGGTCTGCCCGTATCACCACCGGCTGCACCACCGCGGCCTGATCACCATCACCGGACCCGCAGACAATCTCGCTGTCGCCGACGACGACGGCCGACCACTCAACGCCGGACCACTCGCGCGCCCGCCCAACCTGCCCCCACCCGCTGTCCCACCATGCCCCGGACCCACCGGCGAACGCGCCGACTGGTGGTGGTACCAACCCTTCGAGCCCTCGAAAAACTAAGGCCGACAACCACACCCGCCGAGACCGCTACCCGACGGTCTGCGTCGCGCACGGTT
>JAVROG010000356.1:0-13605 GCA_032162865.1 Mycobacterium sp.
GAAAACCGCGCCTTGGGAAATCATTCGGCTGCTGGTTGACGGCCCGGTGTTATCCAAAGACGCCGCCATGTTGGAGCACGAAACGCTACCGTCAGACCCGAGCCCCCGAAAAGTTCCGGGCGGTACCCCGGGCGCGCCGCAGTGAAGACGGGCAAATTATGACGACGAAGAAGTTCACCCCGACCATCACCCGCGGTCCCCGGCTGACCCCGGGCGAAATCAGCCTCACCCCGCCCGAAGACCTGGGTATCGACATTCCCGCGTCCGGCGTCCAGAAGGCGCTGCCCTTTGTCATGGGCGGCTGCATGGTCGGCATGATCGCGATCATGCTGGCCGGGGGCACCAAGCAGCTGTCGCCCTACATGCTGATGATGCCGTTGATGATGGTCATGATGATGGTCGGCGGCATGGCCGGTGGCACCGGTGGAGGCGGCAAGAAGGTGCCGGAGATCAATGCCGACCGCAAGGAATACCTGCGCTATCTGGCCGGCCTGCGCGCTCGGGTGACCTCCTCGGCCAGCGCTCAGGTGGCGTTCTTCAGTTTCCACGCACCGCATCCCGAGGACCTGTTGTCGATCGTCGGCACGCAACGGCAGTGGTCGCGGCCGGCCAACAGCGACTTTTACGCCGCCACCCGCATCGGGATCGGCGACCAGCCGGCGGTGGACCGCCTGTTGAAGCCGGCCGTCGGCGGCGAATTGGCGGCCTCCACCGCGGCGCCGCAGCCTTATCTGGAACCGGTCAGCCACATGTGGGTGGTGAAGTTTCTGCGCACCCACGGCCTGATCCACGACTGTCCGAAGCTGCTGCAGCTACGCACCTTTCCGACGATCGCGATCGGCGGGAACCGCCCGAATGCGGACCGGTTGCTGACCGCGATGATCTGTCACCTGGCGGTCTTTCATCCGCCGGACCTCCTGCAGATCCGGGTGCTCACCGAAGACCCTGATGACCCCGACTGGTCCTGGCTGAAATGGCTGCCGCACCTGCAGCATCAGACGGAGACCGACGCCGCGGGGCCGGTCCGGATGATCTACACCCGCCCGGACGGTCTGGCCGATCTGGCCGCACGAGGTCCGCACGCCCCCGATTCCCTGCCCACCGGCCCCTACGTCGTCGTCGTCGATCTCACCGCAGGCAAGGCGGGATTCCCGCCCGACGGCCGAGCCGGAGTCACGGTGATCACGCTGGGCAACCACCGCGGGTCGACCTACCGAATCCGCGTCAACGAGGACGGCACCGCCGACGACCGGTTGCCGGGCCAGCAGTTCCGTTTGGTCACTTCGACTTTCGACAGCATGACCCCGCTAGAGGCCAACCGACTGGCCAGAAAATTGGCCGGCTGGTCGATCACCGGCACCATCCTGGACAAGACGCAGCGCGTCCAGAAGAAAGTCGCCAGCGAGTGGCACCAGTTGGTCAACGCCAAGAGCGTCGAGGAAGTGACACCGAGTCGTTGGCGGATGTACACCGACACCGACCGTGACCGGCTGAAGATCCCGTTCGGGCACGAACTCAAGACTGGCAATGTGATGTACCTCGACATCAAGGAGGGCGCGGAGTTCGGCGGCGGACCACACGGCATGCTCATCGGCACCACCGGGTCGGGAAAGTCCGAATTCCTGCGCACCCTCATCCTGTCGTTGGTGGCGATGACCCACCCGGACCAAGTCAACCTGCTGCTCACCGACTTCAAGGGTGGCTCGACTTTCCTTGGCATGGAGAAGCTTCCGCACACCGCAGCCGTCGTCACCAACATGGCCGAAGAGGCTGAGCTCGTCAGTCGGATGGGTGCAGTGCTGACCGGGGAGCTCGACCGACGCCAGAACATCCTGCGGCAGGCCGGCATGCAGGTCGGCGCTGCCGGCGCCCTCTCCGGTGTGGCCGAATACGAGAAGTTCCGCGAACGCGGTGCCGACTTGGCGCCGTTGCCAACGCTTTTCGTTGTTGTCGACGAGTTCGCCGAGTTGCTGCAGAGTCACCCGGACTTCATCGGACTGTTCGACCGGATCTGTCGCGTGGGGCGGTCACTGCGGGTGCATCTCCTGTTGGCCACCCAGTCGCTGCAAACCGGCGGCGTGCGCATCGACAAGTTGGAGCCAAACCTTACGTATCGAATTGCATTGCGTACCACCAGTTCTCACGAGTCCAAGGCGGTCATCGGCACGCCCGAAGCGCAGTACATCACCAATAAGGAGAGCGGCGTCGGATTCCTGCGGGTGGGCATGGAGGACCCCGTCAAGTTCAGCACCTTCTATATCGGTGGCCCGTACATTCCCCCGGCGAGCGTAATCACCAACGGTGACGGCGGACGGGATGGTTCACCGGTCGCCAGGCAGGCCGGGCGAATCCGTAAGTTCACCGCAGCTCCGCTGGTCGAGGAGGCGGTAATCCCGTGACACGCGCCGGCGACGATGCAGTGGGGGCACGCCCCCACAAGTGGGAGGTACCCCCACCCGCTTGCGGGGACGAAGCGATGAGAAGGAGCGGCGCAGATGACACGCGCCGGCGACGATGCAGTGGGGGCACCTCCCGCTTGCGGGGGACGAAGCGATGAGGAGGAGCGGCGCAGATGACCGAAGCTGATGTACGTGCGCTGCGCGAGGTGGTGCTCGACCAACTGGGCACCGGCGAATCGCGGGCGTACAAGATGTGGCTGCCGCCGCTGTCAGATCCGAAGCCACTGAACGAGCTCGTCGCCCGAGACCAGCAACAGCCCTTGCGATTTGCGCTCGGAATCATGGATGAGCCGCGCCGGCACCTGCAGGAGGTCTGGGGCGTCGACGTGTCCGGCGCGGGCGGCAACATCGGCATCGGCGGCGCACCGCAGACCGGGAAGTCAACGCTGCTGCAGACCTTGGTGATGTCGGCCGCCGCCACGCACTCGCCCCGCAACGTCCAGTTCTACTGCATCGACCTCGGCGGTGGCGGTCTGATCTATCTCGAGAACTTGCCGCACGTCGGCGGCATAGCGAACCGGTCCGAGCCCGACAAGGTCTACCGGGTGGTGGCCGAGATGCAGGCCGTGATGCGGCAACGGGAACAGCTGTTCAAAGAGCACCGGGTGGGCTCGATCGCGGTGTACCGGCAGCTGCGCAACGACCCCAATCAACCGGTTGCGGCCGACCCCTATGGCGATGTGTTCCTAGTCATCGACGGATGGCCGGGCTTCATCAGTGAATTCTCCGAACTCGAGGGACCGGTGCAGGATTTGGCCGCGCAGGGGTTGGCGTTCGGGGTGCATGTCATCATCTCCACGCCGCGTTGGACGGAACTGAAGTCACGCGTGCGCGACTACCTGGGCACCAAGATCGAGTTCCGGCTCGGCGACGTCAACGAGACCCAACTCGACCGGATCACCCGGGAAATCCCGGCGAATCGTCCCGGCCGCGCGGTGTCGATGGAAAAGCATCACCTGATGATCGGTGTCCCCAGATTCGATGGCGTGCACAGCGCCGAAGACATGGTGGACGCGATCACCGCGGGGGTTTCTCACATCGCGTCCCAGACCACCGAGCAGGCGCCCCCGGTCCGCGTCCTGCCAGAGCGCATCCACCTGTACGAACTCGACCCGAACCCTCCCGGCCCGGAGGCGGACTACCGCACGCGTTGGGAAATTCCGATCGGACTGCGCGAGACGGATCTGACTACGGCCTACAGCCACATGCATTCCAACCCGCACCTGCTGATCTTCGGTGCGGCCAAGTCGGGCAAGACAACCATTGCCCACGCAATCGCACGCGCCATCTGCGCTCGCAACAGTCCCGACCAGGTCCGGTTCATGCTTGCCGACTACCGGTCCGGCCTGTTGGACGCGGTGCCGCAGTCGCACTTGCTGCAGGCGGGTGCGATCAACCGCAACAGTGCGAGTCTCGATGAAGCCGTTCAGGCGCTCGCGGTCAACTTGAAGAAGCGGCTGCCGCCCAGCAACCTGACCACCACACAGCTGCGCTCGCGGTCGTGGTGGAGCGGATTCGACGTCGTGCTGCTCGTGGACGATTGGCACATGATCGTCGGAGCCGCCAGCGGGATGCCGCCGATGGCACCGCTCGCGCCGCTGTTACCGGCGGCGGCGGATATCGGGTTGCACATCATTGTCACCTGTCAGATGAGCCAGGCGTACAAGGCAACCATGGACAAGTTCGTCGGCGCCGCTTTCGGGTCCGGCGCTCCGACGATGCTCCTTTCCGGCGAGAAGCAGGAATTCCCGTCCAGTGAGTTCAAGGTGAAGCGGCGCCCCCCTGGCCAGGCATTTCTCGTCTCACCCGACGGGAAAGAGGTCATCCAGGCCCCCTACATCGACCCGCCAGAAGAAGTGTTCGCAGCACCCCCAACCCCCGGTTAGGATTATTTCAGTGCCAGTTTGAAAGCCAGTTTGAAAGCCAGTTTGGAAGCCAGTTCAGAGAAAGTTGATGAACCGGCGAGGCGGTTTCCGAGGACACCGAGAATTCGGGCCCGCGGGGACACTAACCCCCGGGTTTGATTCCGGTCATAACTGACGAAGTTTGGGTCCGGAACCCAAATACCAAGTCGGCACAACTAAACAAATGGAAAAAGACATCCAGGTATTCACCTAATAGCCAACAACCGTCAAATCGGCACGGAGAGGAGTTGATCACATGTTCTGGCACGCCATGCCACCGGAGCTCAACACCGCACGGCTGATGGCCGGAGCTGGCCCGGCTCCCATGCTGGCGGCAGCCTTGGGCTGGGAGGCGCTCTCGGCGGCTCTAGACGGGCAGGCCGCTGAGTTGACCGCGCGGCTGAACTCACTCGGCGAAGCGTGGACCGGAGGTAGCAGCGACAAGGCCATCAACTCCGCGCTGCCGATGGTGACCTGGCTGCAAACCGCGTCGACACAGGCGAAGACACGCGGACTGCAGGCAACGGCTCAAGCAGCCGCCTACACCCAGGCGATGGCGACGACACCGTCGCTGCCGGAGATCGCGATGAACCACGTCACCACCGCGGTGCTCACGGCCACCAACTTCTTGGGGATCAACACCATACCGATCGCCCTGACCGAGATCGACTACTTCGTCCGCATGTGGACTCAGGCCGCCCTGGCGATGGACGTCTACGAAGCCGAGACGCTCGCCAACACGATGTTCGAAAAAATCGAGCCGATGACGGCCATCCTCGACCCGGGGATGAGCCAGAGCATGACGTCCAGCCCGTTGATGGGAATGCCGGCCAAGCTCGGCAGCGTGACCCCGGGCCAGCTGCAGGCGACGGCCGGACAGGTAGCGGAGTTGAGCGGCCCGATGCAGCAGGTCGCCCAGCCAGCGCAGCAGATGACCTCGATGTTTAGCCAGATGGGCAGCAGCGGTGGAACCGGCGCGGGAGTGGGCGAGGACGAGGGCCAGTTGGGCCTGGTCGGTACGAACGCGCTGTCCAACCACCCGCTGGCGGGTGGGTCGGGGGCAAGCGTCGGCTCGGGTCTGCTGCGCGGCGACGCACTGCCGGGCGCGGGTGGCACGTTGGCCCGCACGCCGCTGATGACCGGGCTGATCGACAAGCCCGTCGGCCCCGCGATGCTGCCGGCGGCAGCCGCCGGAGAATCGGCGACGGGTGGCGCGGCCCCGGTGGGTGCCGGTGCCATGGGTCAGGGCTCGCAGTCGGGCGGCGGCTCCCGATCGGCCCTGATGGTCCCGACTGCGGTCGCTGAAGAGGGTGACGAACCCGAGGAACCCCTGTGGGACGACGACGACGAATGGTGAGCGTCCCCAGCAAACAACAGACTTCCCGGTCAATCCGGCCGGAAGACTTGCCAACCACGGCGAGGAATGGAAAGAGAGAAAGTAGTCCAGCATGGCAGAGATGAAGACTGACGCCGCTGCCCTCGCGCAAGAGGCAGGCAACTTCGAACGGATCTCGGGTGATCTGAAGACCCAGATCGACCAGGTCGAGTCCACCGCAGGTTCGCTGCAGGCTCAGTGGCAAGGCGCTGCCGGTCAGGCCGCCCAAGCCGCCGTGGTGCGCTTCCAAGAGGCCGCCAACAAGCAAAAGGCTGAGCTCGACGAGATTTCGACGAATATCCGTCAGGCCGGCGTCCAATACTCCCGGGCCGACGAGGAGCAGCAGCAGGCGCTGTCCTCGCAAATGGGCTTCTGATACCCCCTCAAATACCACAAAGAAACGGAGAAAAGACATGACAGAACAGCAGTGGAATTTCGCGGGCATTGAGGCCGCGGCCAGCACAATTCAGGGAAATGTCACGACCATTCACTCCCTGCTCGACGAGGGCAAGCAGTCCCTGACCAAGCTCGCTGCGGCCTGGGGCGGTAGCGGTTCCGAGGCCTACCAGGGTGTTCAGCAGAAGTGGGACGGCACCGCTCAGGAGCTGAACAGCTCGCTGCAGAACCTGGCTCGCACGATCAGCGAGGCCGGTCAGGCCATGCAGTCGACCGAAGGCAACGTGACCGGGATGTTCGCGTAAGTAAGGCCTCTCTACGCGTAGAATCTCGAAGCACGAGATCGGGCGAGTTCAACCCAACTGGGGGATCTCGCCCCTTCTCGTGCTGAAGTCTTTTGACGAACTTCTGAGAGGTTCTGATGCCGGCCGACTATGACAAGCTCTTTCGGCCCGCTCGTGATTCCGATTCCGAAGACGACGCCGCACAAACATTTTTTGATCCGAATGCTTCATATCCACCAGCGCCCAAAGGCAATGGCGACGCGGCGCCGCCCATCGACTGGTCGCAGCCCATTCCGCCCCCAACGCCCCCGGCCGCGGTAGAACCAACGCCGCCCGCGCCACCGAGTCTGCCTCCGATGCCGATCGGTGAACCGACGCTCGAGTCCCTACCGCCGCTACCCCCGCCGCCGCAGTTCTCATTCGAGCCACCGCAGGCGGCTGCCGCGCCGGCGAGCGGTCCCGCTGACGCGCGGTCCAGACCCCCGCGGCCCCCCATGCCGATCGGCGGTCCGCCCCCGCCACCCGAGCCGCCGGCACCGCCACCGGAGCCGCCACAATTCACGCGCGAGCCGCCGCCGGCCGCGCCCGAACCAGCGGCACCTCCCCCACCTTCACCAGGCCAACCTCCGTCAGCCCCGGCCGAAATGCCTCAGGCTTCGGCCGAGCGGCCAACGGCACCACCCCGACCGCCGATGCCTATCGGCCTACCGCCGCCGACGCCAACCGAAGTCCCGCGGGCCACTTCGCCTGAGCCGCCAGCGGTTTCGCCCGAATCACCCGTTACCGCACCGCCTCCAAGTGCTCGCCCTGCGCCGCCCCAACCCCCGCCGACCCCGGCACCGCCCGACCGCCCGTCGGCTCCGACGCCCACCAGCGCCTCGCCACCGATCCAGCGCCCCGAATCTGCGGGCCGCCGGGTGCGGCTCGGCGGTCACGAGCGCAGCCAGCAACCCCCACCACCCCCGACCGAACCAATGTCCCCTCCGCCCGAGCAGTCGCGGCGGGCACGTCGGGGACACCGCTATCTCCCCGACCCCGAAAGCGGGGAAGTCGATCCGGCGGCCGGCCCCTACTTCCGGGTCCCGTTGCCCACCGACGCGGACCGGCAGGCAACCCACGCCGGATCCGAACCTGCGACCGTGGAGTTCGAGCAGCGCGACGTGAACTTCGGTCCGCCCGCCGGACGTGCGTCTGCTGCAGCACAACCTCCGGCCAACCAACCAGCCGATCCCCAGGAGGATCGCCGCGGCAAGCGGCGCGCCGTCAGTCAGCCCAGGATGCAACGACAATCGGGACCGACTCCGGTGCAACCGCCGGCACCGCCCCCGACCCCACCGGCACCGCCAACGTGGGCGCCCACCCCGGGGCTACCACCGCCGCCACCGGCCGCCCCGGCCCCGGCGGGTCAAGCGCCGGCCGCGGCACCGCCCATGAAGGCGACCGCGAAGCCCGCAAAGCCGGTGCCGCAACGAGGTTGGCGGCGCGGAGTCTACAAATGCACGCGCATCAACCTCGGCCTATCCCCCGACGAGAAATATGAGCTGGATCTGCGCACCCGGGTCGGGCGCCAGGCCCGCGGTTCATACCAGATCGGGATGCTCGGCCTCAAAGGTGGCGTCGGCAAGACGACCACGACCGTCACCTTGGGCACGATGCTGGCGCAGGTGCGGGGGGATCGGATCCTGGTGCTGGACGCAGATCCCGGCTGCGGCAACCTCGCCGAGCGCGCGGGCCGTACCTCGCCGTCGTCCATCACTGATCTGGTGGCCGACAAGAACGTGTCGCATTACAACGATGTCCGCGCACACACCAGCGTGAACGCGCACAATCTGGAAATCCTGCCGACCGCCGAGTACACCACGGCTCAGCAAGGGCTCAGCGGATCCGACCTGCGCTTCGCCGTCGATACCGTGTCGAAGTTCTACAACCTGGTCCTGGCCGACTGCGGCCCGGGACTGTTCGATCCGGTGACACGGGGCGTGCTGGAAACGGCGTCGGCGATAGTGATCGTGACCAATGTTTCGCTGGACAGCGCCCGGCAGGCCGAAAGCGCCTTGGAGTGGTTGCGCCATAACGGGTACCAGGACCTCCTCAGCCGGGTTGTGGTGGTCATCAACCATGTCGCGGTTGGCGAAACCAACGTCGCGGAGAAGCAATTGGTGCGACAGTTCCAACAGCTGATTCAACCCAGCCGCGTTGTGCTTTTGCCGTGGGACAAGCACATCGCGACCGGAACCGAGATTCAGCTCGATCAGCTTGACCCCGTCTACAAGCGTCGGGTGCTCGAGCTGGCCGCGGCTCTATCCGACGATTTTGAAAGGGCTGGACGTCGTTGAGCGCACCTGCTGTTGCTGCCGGCTCGACCGCAACGGGTAAACCCCCCGCTCGACCCGCCACCACGCGGGTGACGGTCCTGACAGGCAAACGGCTGACCGACTTGGTGCTGCCGGCGGCAACGCCGATGGCTACCTACATCGACGAGACCGTCGCGGTGCTGGCCGATCTGCTGGAAGACACCCCGGCCGACGTCCTGGCCGGCTTCGACTTCGCCGCCCAGGGCGTGTGGACCTTCGCCCGGCCCGGATCACCGCCCCTCAAGCTGGACCAATCGCTCGACGAGGCGGGCGTTGTCGACGGATCGTTGCTCACCCTGGTGTCGGCAAGCCGCACGGAGCGATACCGGCCCTTGGTCGAGGACGTCATCGACGCGATCGCGGTGCTCGATGAATCCCCGGCATTCGACCGATCAGCGGTCGACCGCTTCATCGCGGTGGCCATCCCGGTTCTGACACTGCCCCTCACCGCCATCGCACTGCGGGCGTGGTGGGCAACCGGACGCCACTGGTACTGGCCGGTGGCGATAGCGGTGGTGGGAGTTCTGGTGCTGGTCGCCTCGCTGGTGGCCAAGAGGTTCTACAACAAGACGGAACTGTCCGAATGCCTGCTGCTCGCGGCCTACCCCCTGATCGCCGCGGCGGCGGCCATCGCGGTCCCGCTGCCGCGCGGGGTGAGCTCGCTCGGGGCGCCTGCGCTTGCCGCCGCGGCTACGGCTGTGTTGTTCCTGACGCTGATGACCCGCGGCGGCCCCCGCCGACGTCACGAGGTGGCTTCGTTCGTCGTCATCACGATGATCGCGTTGATCGGCGCCGCGATCGCCACCGGCTACGGCTACCAACACTGGGTGCCGGCCGGGGCCATCGCATTCGGGCTGTTCGTCGTGACCAACGCCGCGAAACTGACGGTCGCGGTTGCCCGGATCGCGCTGCCGCCGATTCCCGTTCCCGGTGAGACCGTGGACAACGAGGAACTGCTCGATCCGGTGACCGCCGAGGACGCCACCAACGACGAGACGCCCACGTGGCAGGCCATCATCGCGTCGGTGCCGGCATCCGCGGCGCGGCTGACCGAGCGCAGCAAGCTGGCCAAGCAACTGCTGGTCGGTTACGTGATGGCGGGTGCCCTGATTCTGGCGACCGGGGCTGTTGCGGTGGTGGTCCACGGCCACTTCTTCATCCACAGTCTGGTGGTTGCCACGCTGCTCACCGTGTTGTGCGCGTTCCGTTCGCGGCTCTACGCCGATCCCTGGTGCGCATGGGCGCTGCTGGCGGCGGCCGCCGCGATTCCGACCGGTCTGACCATGCGGCTCAGCCTCTGGTATCCGCAGTGGGCGTGGCTGTTTCTGACCGGCTACCTGGTGCTGGCGGTGGTTTCATTGGTGATCATCGGCGCCATGGCCCCGATTCGGCGCCTGTCACCGGTGATGAAAAGGATCACCGAGCTGGTCGACGGAGCGGTGGTCGCGTCGATACTTCCGCTGCTGCTGTGGATCACCGGTGTCTACGACATGGTGCGCAATCTGCGTTTCTAGATCGGAGCGGCGACCGAACCCGCCGGGGGCTTGCCGCCGCTAGCGGCTTCGACCGGGGCGCTCACCAACGTGGTCTTGCCCACCGTGGCACCGTCCGCCCCCTCGGCCTCATCCTTGTCCTCGTCGTCGTCCTTCTTGTCGTCAGCAGGCTTGGTGTCGCTGGCGAGTTGGGCCGGGGCTCCGCCGCCGCCCTGCCCACCCTGTGAGGCGGCTTGTTGCACGCTCTGGCCGACCTGCTGGCCCATTGGCGCCATCTGTTGCGCCAGCGGGGCCAGTTGAACCACTTGCGGGATCGTTGCGGCGATCTGGGGCGACATTGCTGCGGCTTGCGCGCCGACCTGCGCGCCGATCGCACCGACCTGACCCACCGCGCCGCCCAGCACCTGTTGCGCCGCGGCCATGGGTCCGCCCACCATTGCTCCGGCCGCGCCCGCGCCCAAAAGCTGCGAGGACTGAGTCGTCAGGGCTCCCAGCGCGCCGGCGCCCAGCGATTGACCGTCCGCGCCGAACCCGTACTGCGACAGAGCCTGGCCCAGCGACTGATCGGCCTTGGCGTAGACATCGGCTGCGGCACCCATGCTGGTGGCCGTCCGCTTCAACGCGGCGGTGACGCCGGGCATCCCGTCAGTGACGAGTGATTCGATGCCAGGCATGGTCTCGTTGATTGCTGCCGACACCGAGTCCGCTCCGGCGACCGAGATCGGCGACGGCGGCGTCGGGAAAATGAGCTCGGTGAGTTTGCTCGCCGCAGCAATCAGGCGGGCCGGATCGACGGCTAGCGGTTCAGCCATCGCAGCATCCCTTCTGTTCGTTTCCCATCAGGAAATTTTACCGGACCAGTTAAACCCTCAACTGCGCCAATTTCTGGACCAGACCATGCCCACCGAGGAGTGCCGGGTGCTCGTCTCGCGGAATTGCGCCGCTACTCTGAATCGGTGACATCGGGTGCCGGATGGGTCGCGGATCCCGAGATCGATGCGGCCTTCGACGAACTGGCGAAGTCCCAGTCAGTGGCTTTTGGCGGTGTGGGATTTGCCAACATCGAGGGGCCGGCGAGCATAGCCTTCTCGAAAATTCGCGCGGCGAGCGCGTCATACCTCAAGCCGTTACACCGCCTGCTGATTGAAGCGAGTCCGGCCGGGCGGGTGTACGCCGCTACCCTGCTCACCGCCATCGACCAGGAGGCTGGCCGGCGGGCGTGGGAACACCTCGCGACCCAAGACGAAGCCCTTGAGGTATGCACTGGTTGCCTAGTCAACACCGCCCGGCTTTCAGAATATGCAATCAAACAACTCGCCAACGCAGGCGTCAGATACCCGCCGGAAAACACGTCGCGGGCGGCTCCCACCGTCGTCACCGCCCGTCCCGACGACATACCGCCCGGGCCTCAATTCCCTTGTGAACTTGGATATGCGGCGGTGGATTCCGTTGCTGCACGGCAAGAAATTGCCGCGGCATTCCATGGCAGGCCGCGCATCGTGCTCGTCAATGCCCGCAACGAACAACAATTCGTCCAGAGTTTATTTCCGGAGGTACGGCCACCCACCGCCGTTTACGTACGCCGCGAGACACGAGACGGCCGCTCCCGCCGACCCGAATTCGACCTGTATCAGCCGATCGTGCACCGGGACTACCCGTTCGTCGCGACACTGAACCTGGTGGGCGACGCGTCGGTGGAGTCGACTGTCCTCGATCAGGCACTGGCGTCCTACTATTTCACTCACTACCCCCAGCCATCCGAAACCGCTTACACAGCAAGGCATTTGGTGAGTGAACTCGCGCTCATGCAGCGTCAGCGGGCTCCGTGGGAAACGGGACGGATTGGTCCCGGAGTCGGCATGATCGTTCCGCAGCGAGAATTTGCGCTCCCGGTCGTAACCGACCTGCGGCCACACGCCGAGCACGGGCCGGCTTCTTATGGGATATTCCTGAAATTTCTTGTGCCGCGCCCTGATCGCGGTTCATTCGCCTTTGTCGAGCGCCAAGGCTTTACCCGATGGCGGCCCGGCACCAACTGGTTCGGCGAGGGTGAAACTCAGCGTCCACCACTGAAGCCGCAAACCGACTGGCGCATCTAGTCAAGCTGCGCTCCGCGAATTGTCTATTCGCTGGCAAACAGCGACATCGGATGGATAAACGGGCCATCGAGCACCTGACGCGCGAGTTTGCGGACTTCTTCGGAACGCAGCGGAAGACCGGCCATCTCGTCAAGCGTGAACCAGGCCGCGCCCAGCGACTCGTCATCCGGAATCGACTTGGCTGCACGATCATCGGCAGGCCGACCGACGAAGACAACCCGCATTCGAGTGTTCACCGGCAGCGGTGTGTGCTCGATCCGCAAGACGCCCTCCAAGACAACGTCGATACCCGCCTCCTCTAACGTCTCCCGGCGCGCAGCAGTCGCGAAGGTCTCGCCAGGCTCAACCCGGCCCGCCGGCAAGTACCACAGCTGGCCATGTTTGCGTTCGTGAACCAACAGGATGCGCCGACCCAAGCGGACCAACACCAAAGAGAAGTTCCACGTCGAGATCGGTGCGCGCGCCACGAAGGGCTGGGGTGGCGCCGTCGCGAGTGCGGCGCGCGCTGCCGCGGCGAGGTCCCTGGTGGTCCGGTAGCGATACCCGGGTTCCTTCGCCAGACCGGTGGCAATCACACCGTCCATCGCCGCCGGGACGGCGGCGCAAGACTGCGATGGTTTGGGTGGCGGTGTGATCAGGTGGCCCGTCAAGACGGCGTCCAGCGTCAAACCTGGGAAGGGCGGTTGGCCGGTAAGGCACCGATACAGCACGCATGCCAGCGAATAGATGTCAGCGGCGGGCGCTAAAGCACCGCCGCCGCTGGTGAATCGTTCCGGGGGACAGCTGTCAATGGGCGGCAGTGCGTCCGGGAGCGTATCCAACTCGCCCGCCAGCGAGACACCGAAGTCGAAGATCAGACTGGCGAAGTCGTCATCGCTGAGCAAAATCTTGGACGCATGGACATTGCGGTGAACCAAACCGCGTTCGTGCGCGGCATGCAAAGCCGCGGCGACCTGTTCAATGAGTGCCACCGCGCGCGCGGGCGCCAGCGGGCCGGCGCCCAGCAACGTTTCCAGGTCGGCGCCGTTATTTTGGCGCATCGCCACATGCAGCCGCCCATCCGTCTCGGCGACTTCGTAAATCGGCACGACATGGGGATCATCGAGGTGCGCGACAATGCAAGCCTCGCGGCGGAACCGCTCCTTCGTCTCGTCCCGCGCGTATTGGTCCAGCATTTTCAAGACCACTACCCGATCGATGGCGGTGTCGTAGGCGCGCCAAACCTCGCACCCGTAGCGCTG
>JAVROG010000357.1:0-2953 GCA_032162865.1 Mycobacterium sp.
ATGCAATCGATGAGCGCGGGACCGCCCGACAGGAGTGCGCCAGTGAGCGCAATGGTGAGCTGCGCCGGCGTAGTCGCCTGGTAGCCCTTTCCGCCGAACGCCTCGATCAGGCGGTCGTGGCGGGCCAGCGGCATCAGGGTGGTCGGCGACGGGTCGGCGGAAACAGGGTTGGCACCGTCGCCGCGATACACGCCACCGTTGTTGAGGACGATGACGACTATCGGAAGCCGGTAGCGGCAGATGGTCTCCAGCTCCATGCCGGAAAACCCGAATGCGCTATCGCCTTCGATCGCCACGACCGGCGAACCGCTTTCGACGGCGGCGGCGATCGCATAGCCCATCCCAATTCCCATGACGCCCCACGTGCCGCTGTCGAGGCGGTGCCGCGGCACGTGCATGTCGATCACGTTGCGCGCGAAGTCCAGTGCGTTGGCTCCTTCGTTGACGACGTAGACGTCCGGACGCTCGCGCAGCACGTCGCGAACGGCGCGAAGTGCACCGTAGAACTGCATCGGGTGGGGATCGGCGTCCAGACGCTGCGACATCTTCGCGACGTTCTGCGCCGAGCGCACGGCGAGCTCACCGCGCCACTGCGGCGTAGCCCTGATTTGATCGGGCTTGGTGCGCTCAATCAGAGCCTGCATCACGGAGCCGATGTCGCCGACCAACGGTGCGGCTATCGGTTGGTTGCTGTCCAGCTCGGTCGGTTCGATGTCGACCTGAATGAATTTGGCTTCGGGGTTCCATTGTGGCGCCTCGCCGTGGCCCAGCAGCCAATTCAATCGAGCCCCGACGAGCAGCACGACGTCGGCTTCCCGCAACGCGAGCGAACGCGAGGCGGCCACCGAGGCCGGGTGGTTGTCGGGCAGCAGGCCCTTGGCCATCGACATCGGCAGGAAAGGCATGCCGGTGGCCTCGACGAAGGCCCGGATCTCCTTGTCCGCCTGCGCGTAGGCGGCGCCCTTTCCCAACACCACCAGCGGCCGTTGCGCACCGGCGAGCAGCGCGATCGCGCGGTCCACCGCCTCAGGCGCGGGCAGCTGCCGCGGTGCCGGGTCGACGACCCGACGTAGCGACTCGTTGCCGGACGCGGCGTCGATGACCTGGCCGAGCACGGCGGCCGGAATGTCGAGGTAGACACCGCCCGGGCGTCCCGATGCCGCGGTCCGTATCGCTCGGGCGATGCCGCGGCCGATGTCTTCGACCCGGTTCACCCGGTAGGCGGCCTTGGCGAACGGTTCGGCCGCTGCGAGCTGATCGAGTTCCTCGTAGTCACCTTGCTTGAGGTCGACGATGTGCCGCTCGCTGGACCCCGAGATCTGAACCATCGGAAAGCAATTCGTGGTGGCGTTGGCGAGGGCGACGAGTCCGTTGAGGAAGCCCGGCGCGGAGACCGTCAGGCAGATTCCCGGCTTCTTGGTCAAGAACCCGGCTGCCGCCGCCGCGTGCCCGGCGTCGCTTTCATGCCGGAAGCCGATGTAGCGCACACCGGATGTCTGCGCGACCCGCGCCACGTCGGTGATCGGAATGCCGACCACGCCGTAGATGGTGTGGACGTCGTTGAGCTTGAGCGCCTCGACGACCAAGTGGTACCCGTCGGTGAGTTCCGCGGCGTCATCCGCTTCGGTTGTGGCGTCCGGTGTGGAACACGTGGTCATGATCGGAGGTCCTTTCCAGGTCGTTTATCGTTGAGCACCTTCATCTTTGACGCTCCGCTTCGTGCACCGTCGCGTACAAGGCCGGTTGTCTGCCGGTTGATGACTGGCGGGTATCAGCCTCCGCCGACGTGCGACGCGCCATGAGCCACCCCACCGTGATCACCAGGACAGTGATCACCAGCGGCAGTACTGGGGCATAGCTGCGAGCGTGGAGGAACAGCAGTCCTCCCGCGACAGCGCCCGCGACCAACCCGACGAGTACGCCGATGAGGCGCGGCATCTCGTCCCGCGAGCGAGACCCGGCGAAGGTACCCGCGAACGCAACCAGGGTGAACGTGCCGGCGGTCGTGAATATCCCTTGCACGCCGAGTGATCGAACCGCCGCGGTCTGGAGCCCCATGGCGAGCGAGAACACGGCGGTAAGCACGTCGCGGAGTTCGGCCGAGGGGTGTCCCGCCGTTATCAACCACACGATGAGGAAGCAGGCCTCGGCGATCGCCACGAGGATGAACAAGACAGTCATGGCCGGCGGCCACACACCAGACTCACCCGAGCGTCGCGTCGTAAACCGCAGGCCGAGGTAGGATCCCGCGGCGAACAGCGACAACGCGAAAATGACGGTAATAACATTGGGAGCCGCCTTGATCCCTGCGATGCCGAAGGCCAAGAACACCATGTTCCCGGTCATGAACGCGGAGAAGATCTTTCCCAGGCCGAAGTAGCTGATGGCGTCCACCGCTCCCGAAGCGACCGTCAACGCCACGAGCAGCAGATCGCGCACGGATTCGCGAGCTCGACCGCTGACGATGGTCGATGCGGACAGAATGTCAAATCTGATCGGCGCTTCAGGCGACGTGTCCTCGCCGTCGGATTTTCTTGCCATGACAGCAGCTTGTCGTCTCGGCGTCGAAATGTCGTCACGGCTGTCCCGCATCCGCAGTTCCTGTCAGCCGGACCACCCCGTACCTGCCAGCGTGAGTGGCAAACGCAGGCTGTCCGATACCTGACTCTGTACCGTTGTGAAAAGCCTATTCCCGCTATGCAACTCACTCGGGCGCTTGAGACTTCTTCGGCGGTCGTTCCCCGGATGAAGCGCCGTGAGCCACGAGGAATTCCTTCGGATTTCACGCTGGCGTCCAGATGACGTTCTGGCTGACGGACGGACCGAAGTCGTGTCAGCGGTGATGGCATCGGTTTGCAGCAAAGGGATTCTGAAAGTACATAGCGGGGGGCCGAATGGCGAGAGGAAGCGATGACGGACGACAACCATTCCCGCGCGCGACTGCAGCCTGTCG
>JAVROG010000358.1:0-9710 GCA_032162865.1 Mycobacterium sp.
CCGGGTCCATGGCCGCCGAAGCACGCCGATTGGCCCCAACGATGGCTTGGCCGATAGTGGCCAATGCCTATCTGGTTCTGGCGCAACGGATTATCACCGATCGCAGCGCCCTGGTATGAACGCCCCCACCATACCGGCCCCGAAATTCGACCACTTGTTGCGGTTGACAGACCGACGCGGCACCTTCGAGCACGCGCGGCTCACCGTCCCCCGGCCCGAGCACGGCTACTGCACCGACGACATGGCCCGGGTTCTGGTGGTCGCCACCCGGGAGCCGAACTCTGGTGGACAGGTCAACGGGCTAGCGCGCGTGGCTGTCCAGTTTCTGAACGATGCACAGTCCTACGCCGGTCCTTGCCGAAATCGGATGGACCGCAACGGGCGTTGGGAGGACGAGCCGTCGCTGGAGGACTGCTGGGGGCGCTGCATCTGGGGACTGGGAACCGCCGCTGCGCATAGTGACGTTTCGCTGGTTCGTCGGTTGGCCGTCATCCAGTTCGAGCGCGCCGCGAAGGTGCGATCGCCGTGGCCTCGGGCGATGGCGTTCGCGGCGTTAGGCGCCGCCGAACTCCTCTCCGTCGACCCCGGGCATCAGGCCGCACGTCAACTGCTCGCCGACTACGCCGATACCGTGGCGAAGCCGAACGGCAGCCCGGTTTGGCCATGGCCGGAGCCGCGGCTGACCTACGCGAATGCTGTTCTCGCCGAAGCCATGATCGCCGCGGGCGTTGCACTCGACGATTCGCCACTGCGGTACCGCGGCCTGGAACTGTTGCATTGGCTGGTCGAATACGAAACCGCAGGGGGTCACCTCTCGCCCACTCCCGCAGCGGGAAGGGGGCCGGACGACGATCGACCCGCGTTCGATCAGCAGCCGATCGAGGTGTCCACGCTCGCCGACGCGTGCGCGCGTGCCGCCGCCATCGACCCCGCTTCGATCTGGCCCGAAGCGGTGCTCGCTGCTGCGGGCTGGTTCATGGGTAGCAACGACGCGGGACAGCTCATGTGGGACCCCGAGACCGGCGGCGGATTCGACGGCCTGCACGCCGACGGCGTGAACCGCAACCAGGGCGCGGAGTCGACTCTGGCGGTGCTCTCGACCATGCAGCACGCTCGGCGTTTCTCGACTGTACTGCAATGACTTCCGTGCAGGCCGGGCTCATCACACGTAGCTCCCAGCGGCTTGCACCCAGTCCGGCGCGGGTCATCACCCGACTGTTCGTACCGGGCCAGGAGGGCTTCGAGCATCACCAATCCCGAGCGGGCGCGGTGCTGGCGCGGATCCTGGCCTTGGACGAAGATCAGGTGCGGGAGTCGTTAGACGATGTCGTCATCCGCTTCAATGAGCGTCACCGCGATCTTGCCGGCACGTTCCGCCGGCACGCCCGAGAACTCGCTGATCGGCTGGATACCGTCAAGGAACTCTCCGAGGCGCGAAAGTTATTGCTGGGCGCGACGTTCACCAGCGAGTACGCCATCGAAGGGGCGGCGTTGTGCAACCCCAGCATGGTGGCCCATCCCGACCAGGGCGGCACAGTGGCGGGCAGTCTCCGATTCGTGATGAGCGTCCGCGGCATCGGTGAGGGGCACCTTTCGTCGATCGGTTTTCGAACCGGCGTCATCGACGCAGCCGGCGGCAGCATGATCGACGATCCGGCACAGTTCGCCACGGTCGGCACGACGGAGCCCGCACTGCTCGACGCAGCCGTCTTTCGCAGTGAACTCACCCGGGTAGACGACGCCGGTGAGGCGGCCGACTATGTCCTTGATGGCCTCGGCGGGCGCTTTACCCGGGCCGCCCTCGAACAACGATTGACCAGACTCGAGACTTCGATGAGAACCCGCAGGCAGGCCAAGGAGACGATTTCTTTACTCCGCAGCATCGCCGAGCGCACGTATGCCCTCGAATTCTCGGACGAAATAACACTTTCCGAGCGGGTCCTGTGGCCCTCGATGTGGGCAGAGCAGGGTGGGATGGAGGATGCACGTTTCGTCCGTTTCGTCGAGGACGACGGCTCCGTCGTTTTCTATGCCACCTACACGGCCTACAGCGGATCCCATATCAGCCAGCAACTCCTCGAGACCAAAGATTTCCAGTCCCTCACCTCCAGGCCGATCGTCGGACGTGCCGCCGCGAATAAGGGTCTGGCGCTCTTTCCTCGCAGGATTGGCGGCCGCTTCGCCGCCATGTCGAGATCAGATCGCGAATCGAATACGGTTACCTACTCCGATGATCTGTCCGTGTGGACGAATGCGCTTCCATGTCAGACCCCCACCCGAGCCTGGGAGGTATTGCAGCTCGGAAATTGCGGTCCGCCCATCGAAACCGAGGCGGGCTGGCTAGTGCTCACCCACGGCGTCGGTCCGATGCGCACCTACTGCATCGGCGCAATTCTGCTCGATCTCGACGACCCGACGCGGATTCTTGGTCAGCTGCCGGAGCCATTGCTGAGCCCCGCTGCCGATGAGCGGGACGGCTATGTGCCCAATGTTGTATACAGCTGCGGCGCCCTGCTCCACGCCGACACGTTGGTGCTGCCGTACGGCATCTGTGACGGGGCGATCGGTATCGCCACTGTGCCGCTACCCGAACTCCTTGCGGCTCTGAGCCGCTGAGAACCAGGGCATTCCAGGCGGTACCTGCGCCCCGACGGCACGGGTCAACGATGTTGACGTACGGCCCTGAAGGGCGCTTGATGGAGGTGTACCGGAAACCAGCTATCGCCGGAGTATCGGGAATTTAGCGATGGATCAACGTGTTTCCGTCTGGTCCCGGGAAATCGGGCTCGATTTAAGGAGAACGATCACGATGAAATCTGATAGCAACCAACCAGATGCTCTCGGCGGGCACGTGCTTCACGTCGGTGCGGGATTCAAAGAAAAGGAGCACGAGCACGTCGTTGACGCCTTATCGACGCTTGGCCCACACCTGATGGGCCGCTGGGATCCGCGGGACATTAACGTAGAAGTCTCGTTGCAGGACCGCGGCGGCAAGGAGCAGCGAGTCACCTTGCGCACAAGTCTGCCCGGCCGTGCGCCGCTGGTGGCGGTCGCTGAGAATCCGGACATCACCCACGCACTCAACGAAGCGAAGGGTGATCTGATCCGGCAGCTTGAACACCAGAAGTCGGCCCACGATCCGATGAGCAGCGGCCGGCACAGCATCCCAACGATCCGCCATTGAGATCACCTAGACGCGGTGGTACCTGCTCTTCAGATGACAAGACGTCACCTGACGCGAAGTCTTCCGGTGTGCTACGTGTCGGGGGAGGGCAGTGGCGATCCGCGGCGAGACGGACTTGTGACAGCGATACGAGACCGACGGATCCTGCGCTAGTCAACGACATTCGCGAGCCGCGGCTCGCGGCACAACTCACGCCATCTCACGGTGCTTGGCTGCAGGAGGAGCTGTCGGGCCGCTTAGCGAATCTTTTCGGGAATCGAGTTCAGTACAAGAAGTACTTGAACCGCAAGCTCCCTGGCGGCGTCGTCGTCAAGCGGCGAATGCGCTTTGATCGTCTCCTGGACCAGATCTATGCGAACTTCATAGGGCGAGCGAAGTTTTGAGTCAGTTATCATGATTCTGTCCTTTTCCGTCGAGAGCAGTCACTCAGATGGAAAGTCGCTCGACAACTCCATCTTAACCTACAAATGGGACTGCCGGCGCCACGCAGTTGATGCGTCAAAAGATGGTGAATGCCGTATATTTCGGGCGTCCCGGTGCCATCAGTGCAGACCGACTTCGTAATCCGGTGATCTGCACGACGCCCACTTCTCGTCGCATAGCGAGATGGTGCGCCAGTGACGACGGATTCGCCCCTCGTGGCCGGACGATAACTGACCGTACCGTCTTCCGCTACTGTCCGTAGCGTAATAAGCTGGGCAGGTGACCAACCCCGAAGACGGCAGGTATCTGCATACCTGCCCACTCTGTGAAGCCATGTGCGGCCTAGATATTCGCGTTCGAGATGGCAAAGTCGCCAGCATCCGCGGCAATCGCGACGACGTGTGGAGCCGCGGACACATCTGCCCCAAGGGCGCCTCACTGGCCGCGCTGCACGACGACCCAGACCGGATCCGGCGACCGCTGATCAAGGTCGACGGACAGTGGCAGGAGGTCAGCTGGGACGCGGCGTTCCGCCGCTGCACCGAGTTGCTGACACCGGTGATCCGCAGGTACGGGATCGGCGCGGTCACCGCGTACACCGGCAACCCGTTGGCGCACTCGTTTTCGCTCGCCCGCTACGCGGGAGTGCTGCTGGGGATGTCGGGGATACCCGTCAGCTATTCACCCGGAACGGTCGACCAATGGCCGAAGAATTTGTCGTCGCATCTGATGTACGGCGGGTGGTGGGACTTCCCGGTGCCCGATATTGAACGAACCAACCTGCTGGTCATCATGGGCGCTAACCCCGCGGCGTCCCAGGGTTCCCTGCTGGCCGCGCCGAACGTGATGGGTCTGATCGACGCTATCCGCAAGCGCGGCAAAGTGATTGTGATTGATCCGGTACGCACCCTTACCGCCGCCCGCGCCGACGAGTGGCTGCCGATTGTGCCGGGGACCGACGCGGCGCTGTTGCTGGCGGTGGCCCATACCCTCTTTGCCGAGGATCTGGTCAACCCGGGACCGCACGTCGATGGAGTCGACACGATGCGCGAGGTGGCGGCGCAGTGGCCGCCGAGCCGGGTGAGTGCTGTCACGGGCATCGACGAAGACCGGATCCGAGAGCTGGCGCGCGAGCTCGCCGGAACCGAGAAGTCTGTGGTGTATGGCCGAATCGGCCTGTGCAATCAAGAGTTCGGCAGCTTAGCCAGCTGGCTGGTCGACGTCATCAACATCTTGACCGGGCATTTCGACGTTCCGGGCGGGGCGATGTTTCCCCGGCCCGCGGCATGGTCGATCACCACACAGCCGTTGCCCGGCTTGGAGGGCGGTGCGCCTGAATTCGGCCGCTGGCAAACTCGGGTGCGCGGCGCCAAGGAGGTCCTGGGCCAGGTGCCGGTGTCGTGCATGGTCGAAGAGATCGCGACGCCGGGGGAGGGCCAGCTCAAGGCGTTGATCACCATCGCCGGCAATCCCGTGTTGTCCTCGCCCGGCGGCGACAAACTCGACGAAGCCCTCCCGATGCTGGAAGCCATGATCTCCGTTGACAATTGGGTCAACGAGACCACCCGACATGCAGACGTGATCCTGCCCGGCTTGTCGGCGTTGGAACAACCGCACCACGACGACCTGGTACTGCAATTCGCGATTCGGAGCTTCGCCAACTACTCAGTGCCGGTGTTCGACCCGGGCGACCGTCCACACGAATGGGAGATCCTGATCCGCCTCACCGGCTTGTGCACCGGCACGCCCGCAGAGGACGTCGATGTGGCCGCGATCGACGACGGGTTCTTCGACTATCTGGCGTTCACCCGAGGGCTCGACGGTGCGACGATTCGCAAGCTCTACGAGCACGCCGCTTCGGGGGGAGGTCCGCAGCGGATGCTGGACCTCACGTTGCGGACCGGGCCCTTCGGCGATCGGTATGGCGAGAACCCCGGTGGCCTCACGTTGGATCTGCTCAAGGCCAACCCGAACGGGATCGACTTCGGACCGATGGTGTCCCAACTGCCCGACATCCTTGGCACCCCGGACCGGAAGATCCGGCTCGCGCCGCCGTACCTGCTCGATGACCTGTCCCGACTGGCCGCACGCCTGCAACGCGCCGCCGACCCCCTTGTTCTGGTCAATCGCAGACACCTGCGGTCAAATAACTCGTGGCTGCACAATGTGCCGGCGCTGATGAAGGGCAAAGACCGCTGCACCCTGTTGATGCATCCCGACGATGCGGCCGGGCGCCACATCAGCGACGACGACATCGTGACAGTTAAATCGGAGTCCGGCGAGATCACGGTGCCCGTCGAGATTACCGACGCGATCAAACCGGGTGTGGTGTCGATGCCGCACGGCTGGGGACACGACAAGCCGGGCACCCAATTATCGGTGGCCAATAGTTCGCCGGGCGTCAACACCAACGTGCTGTCCCCGCCGATGTTCATCGACGAGCCATCCGGCAACGGTGTACTCAACGGAATCCCGGTATCGGTCAGTTAAGCGACAGCGGGCCCAACTGCCCCCCGCCTTCGGCGCTAGCTATAGCTAACTAGCCCGGTTGCTGACCCCTGATCGGCCGCGGCACGCATCTGATCGGACAACCGGAGCAGATCATGTTCACCCACCCCGTTGGGCAGGGTATAGGCGACCTGACGCAACTCGACGGCGTAGTTGCGCAACTGCTGGCGGAGCCGCGCCTCAACTTTCGGCATGACTTGCTCCTCACGACAGGGACTGGCCAACGCGTCCCTCGGATCGACCGGCCGACCTCAATTTATGCTGTTCAGCAGCCTGCCGCGACGCGGCGAAACCGTATTTACGAGACTTTGACGGCGTATTTACGTTCGACGCCGGTCCCGATTGGGTAGGCACTCGGCCTATAACTGCCGATACCGCGAACGTGCCTGCGCCGCAAGACTATTGGTCCGGCTCCTGCCATTCGGAGTCGATCGGGACCGGTCGTTGCTGTTCCTTGCCGTCCGACACGGTCGCCTCGCGTACTTCTTCCGAACGCGCCGTTGCGGTCGTGTGTCGATGGCGCGCCACCCGATGCGAGGCGGCTAAAAATTCCGACCATGCCGGGCAGTAGGGCGTGATCCGCGGTTTCCTGGGCCGCGCTGCGGGCTACTATGCCGCCATGGCGCTCGAGGAAGGTTCGACGTTTGCCGGGTATACCGTCATCCGGCGGCTGGGATCCGGCGGCATGGGTGAGGTTTATCTGGCTCGGCACCCAAGACTGCCTCGCGAAGATGCGCTCAAGGTGCTGCGGGCCGATGTGTCCGCCGATAACGAATACCGGGAACGCTTCCACCGCGAAGCCGACACCGCGGCCGCGTTGTGGCATCAGCACATCGTCGCCGTGCACGACCGCGGCGAATCAGATGGTCAGCTGTGGATCGACATGGATTATGTCGACGGCATTGACGCCGGGCAGTTGCTGGAGGACCGGTACGCCGACGGGATGCCCGGGCCGGATGTCGTCGAAATCGTCATGGCGGTGGCCGAAGCGCTGGATTACGCCCACCAACACCTGCTGCTGCATCGCGACGTCAAGCCCGCGAACATCCTCATTGCCCGACCCGACGCTCCGGATCGCCGAATCCTGTTGGCCGACTTCGGCATTGCCGGCTTGGTTGGCGAATCGACCGGCCTGACCGCCACCGACATGACGGTCGGCACGGTAGCCTACGCCGCCCCCGAACAGTTGATGGGCAACGACCTCGACGGACGGGCCGACCAGTATGCGCTTGCCGCGTCGGCCTATCAGCTGCTGACCGGCGCGCCACCGTTCCAGCACTCCAACCCCGCGGTGGTGATCAGTCAACACCTCAGCGCGTCGCCGCCGGCCATCGGCGAACGCCGCCCCGCCCTGGCAAATCTCGATCAGGTCTTCAGCAAGGCGCTGGCCAAGGATCCGAAGGACCGCTACCTGCGGTGCGTCGATTTCGCGCGCGCTCTGGGCCATCATCTGGGCGGCGTCGGTGATACCGACTCCACGAGTGCGTCGCTGCAGGCTGCGGCCCATGCGCCGGCCAAGACTTCTCCGCTGCGGCCTGCCGTTGTCATTCCTGCGGTGTTGGCGATCCTGCTGGTCATCGCTGTCGCGTTAGGGGTGCGCGAGTACGTGCGTGCCGACGACGAGGAACACGCCGCGCCTGCGAAGCCGTCGACAGCCCAATCACCATCCCCGGCCACGACGCAACAAGCCGCACCGACCACCACCGGGACCGCTGCCTCGGCTACCGCCCCGGCGGTTCCCCTTTCGGTCGTCGCCATCGGTGCGATCTGCTCTCCGCTCGGCAGCATCGGCACCACCAAGACGGGGGCCACCGCCTACTGCTCGAAGCTGCAGGACACCGCCGCGACAATCTGGTCGCTGACCGAGAACACGGTGGCCAGCGCGACCGTCAGCGCGCCGCCCGAGCCCAGCGAAGCGCCGGTTCCCGCTGACCAGGAAGGGCCGATCCGCGTCTGCGTGCAGCAGACCGGGCAAACCCGGCGTCAATGCCGCGAGGAAATCATTCAGAGCAACGGACCGCAGTGATCGCAGTTCGCTAAGTCAGTTGTCCCCGCGGCCTGGACTGAGTTTTTAGTGCTGGATGTAGATGTCCACGGGACCCGCAAGGGCGCGATCAATCCGGGATATGAGGCCTTCCGGGTAACACTTATTTGGCGTACTGCTTCTGCTGTTGGCATTGGTGCCGATAGAGTTGGCTGCGATGTCTCAATCAGCTGCCCCGCCTGTGCTGACCGTGCGATATGACGGAGCCGAACGTACCTTCGCAGCAGGCCACGATGTAGTCATTGGACGTGACCTGCGCGCGGACGTCCGCGTTGCACACCCCTTGATCTCGCGAGTGCACCTGTTACTGCGCTTTGACCAGGGCCGATGGGTTGCCATCGACAATGGCAGCCTCAACGGGTTGTACGCGAATAACCGCCGGGTGCCGGTCGTCGATATCCAGGACGGTCAGCGCGTCAATATTGGCAACCCGGACGGTCCGGCGCTGGACTTCGAGGTCGGACGCCGTGAGCAGGGCTCGGTCGGGCGCCCCCCGCCCACGACTGCCATGGCGATCCCGTCGGCCCGACCCAGCGGACCAATCCCCGCCTCGGGCAATCAGCCCCCCACCGGTGCGAACTGGGGCGCGCAGCCGCCGCAGCATCCGTCGACCGCACGGATGCCCGCGGCGCCGCCGTCGGGACCGCAACCGCGGTACCCGTCCAGCCCACAACCGATGCAGCCACCCGGCGGCCCGCAACCGCAGATCTACCGGTCATCGTCCAACCAACCGCAGCCTCCGCCCGTGATTGGCCGCACTGCCGAGGCCGGCAGCAGGACTTCCATGATGAAGATCCTCCGGCCGGGCAAGGGTGCGGGCGATGCGCCGTCCGGTTCTGTGACAATCGGCCGCGCCGACGACAACGACATCGTCATTCCCGAGGTGCTGGCATCACGCCACCACGCCACCCTGATCCCGACGCCGAGCGGCACCGAGATCCGAGATAACCGCAGCATCAACGGCACCTTCGTCAACGGCACCCGGGTCGAGTCAGCGATGTTGCGCAACGGCGACGTGGTGACGATCGGCAACATCGACCTCGTCTTCGGCGACGGTGCCCTGTCCCGCCGCGAAGAGAGCCTGCTGGAGACGCGTACCGGCGGGCTGGATGTGCGCGGGGTGACCTGGACAATCGAGGGCAACAAGACGCTGCTGGACAACATCTCGATCACCGCACGTCCGGGGATGCTCACCGCCGTGATCGGACCCTCGGGCGCAGGCAAGTCCACCTTCGCCAAGTTGGTGGCGGGATACACCCATCCGACCAGCGGCACGGTGGCCTTCGAAGGGCACAACGTGCACGCCGAATATGCCTCGCTGCGGAGCAGGATCGGCATGGTGCCCCAGGACGACGTGGTGCACGGGCAGCTGACCGTGCGGCAGGCCTTGATGTATGCCGCCGAACTGCGACTGCCACCGGACACCACCAAGGAGGACCGCGAACAGGTGGTCGCCCGGGTACTCGAGGAACTCGAGATGACCAAGCACCTCGAGACGCGGGTCGACAAGCTGTCGGGTGGTCAGCGCAAGCGCGCTTCGGTGGCGCTGGA
>JAVROG010000359.1:0-7085 GCA_032162865.1 Mycobacterium sp.
GTTCCCGACGCATTCACCCCGTTGACGGTCACCCCGATCAGCCGGCCGACGTTCCCCTTCCCGGGCACCGACGACAAATATCACCTGGCATTCGACATGCAGGTCACCAACTCGACGGCGGCGCCCGCGACCCTGACCGGCGTGGACGTCGTCGACGCCCGAGATCCCAAGAAGGTACTGGCCTCGTTCTCCGGGAACCAGTTGGTCGATCCCGCCTGCAACTACGGCAACTGCAATCGGCTGCGGTTGGTGCCTGCCGCGCCGGCGCCCGACTTCACTATCGAACCGCGGTCCGCGCGGTCGCTGCTCATCGATTTCAAACTGGACAACCTGTCGGATTTCCCTAAAGCGGTGATGCTGCGGCTGCATGGCACGGGCGTGACCAACCCAGGCGCCTCCACAGACCCGAGCCCGATCGACACCCTGGGCGCTCCGTTCAACATCTCGGCCGGCACCCCGCGAGTCATCAGTTCTCCGTTGCGTGGCAACAACTGGGTCGCCTTCAACGGTTGCTGCGATCCGGGCTGGGCGCACCGTGACGCCATCCTTCCGGTGAACATGAAACTCAACAACAGCCAGCGCTTCGCGATCGACTGGCTGCGCATGAACGACCAGGGCAACTTCTACGCCGGCGACAAGACCAAGAACGAGAGCTTCGTCGACTACGGGTCGCCGGTATACGCGGTCGCCGACGGCACGGTGGCGTCGACACTGGACAACGTCGAGGCCAATGTGCCGGGCATCCTGCCCGCATCCGACCCAGTCCTGGCCGCGAAGCTGACCGTGGAAAACATCGACGGGAATCACATCATCCTGGACATTGGCGATGGCGTTTACGCCATGTACGCCCACTTCATCCAGGGCTCGCTGCTGGTGAAACCCGGCGACAAGGTCAAGAAGGGCCAGCAGATCGCCAAGCTGGGCAACACCGGCAACTCCAACGCCCCGCACCTGCACTTTCAGCTGATGAGCGGTCCTTCACTGCTGGAGGCCGACGGCCTGCCTTACGTGCTGGAAGGTTTCAGCTACCAGGGCCAGGTCAATGCCAATCAGGTGTGGAACGCCGACAACTACCTCAGCGGCTCATTCTTCGGTCCAGAAGTACTGGCCACACCGCAACCGAAGGGTAACCAGCTGCCTCTGCTGCTGGCCCTCGTGACATTCCCGCTCACCTGAAAGGCCGAATGATGGACATCTTTGTGGAATGGCACAGCGGCGGAACGGAATTGAGCTGGCGCTCGACCACGGAGGCCAACGACCGACAAGCGGTCACGGTGTTCCTGCGGCGGTACGGCACGCCGGGGGCACCACCATTGGTGTGCGTACACGGCTTTCCGACATCCAGCATCGACTACTACGCGCTCGCGGGTGAACTGAGCGAAGAGTTCGAGATCTTCACATTGGACTTCCCCGGCTACGGCGTATCCGACAAACCACCCGAGCCGTACAAGTACTCGTTGTATGACGACGCCCGTCTGCTCGTGCACGCGATCACCGAGGTGTGGAACCTGAAGGAATTCCGGATGATCACCCACGATCGCGGCAGCAGCGTCGGCATGATCTCGCTAGGTCTGCTGGCTGAAAAGTCAGCACTACCAACCGATATCATCATCACCAACGGCAACATCTACCTGCCGCTGTCCAACCTGACCACATTCCAGACCGCGCTCCTCGCCGCCGAGACAGGCCGCGCCACGGCCGCCGAGACGACGCCGGAGCTGCTGGCCGTCGGCCTCGGGTTCACCACGTTCACGCCGCGCCGCACATTGGGGGATCCCGAGATCTCTGCCCTGGCAAAGAGCTTCGCGTACAACGACGGAATCCGGGTGCTGCCAGACACCATCCAGTATCTGCATGAGCGTGCCGCCGATGAAAAACGCTGGCTCGAAGAATTTTCCAAGCTTCCGGTCAACACCACGCTGGTCTGGGGTCTGCACGACACGGTCTCCCCGCTGCGCGTCGCGAACCACGTCTGGCAGAAATATCTGCGGACTATGCCGGGCCGCAGCCGCTACTGGGTGGTGCCGTGCGCCGATCACTATCTGCAGTGTGACGCACCTGGGGAACTGGCCCAGATCATTCGACTCACCGCGCAAGGCGACGACATCGCGCTGCAGCTGCAAACGCTCGGCGATCGGCCCGAGGGCGCGGTCCTGGTGGATCAGCTGAAAAGCGACTGACCGAGGTAGTGGCCCTGGCTGGGTGCGGGCGGCACCGCGAAAATCGCCGACCCGATGTGGCGGATGTACTCATTCAGTAAGTCGTTGGCGCCCAGTCGGTTCTGCAGTCGGACGAAGTTCTGCGGGTCGTTCTGATACGAAATGAACAGCAGCCCGGCGTTGAGTTGGCCGGTGGGGTCCAGGCCGTCGGTGTAGTTGTAGGAGCGCCGACGGATCATCACACCGTCGTTGTTTTCCCTTGCGGCCAAGCCGATATGGGACAGCGGGTCGATCACGGGTTTGCCGTTAGCGCCCTTGGCGGCAAAGTCCGGTGTGTCGAACTCGGTCTTGCCGCCCAGCGGCGCCCCGTCCTGTTTGGTGCGGCCGAAGATCTGTTGCTGATCGCCGATTCGGTCGGTGTCCCAGGTTTCCAGCAGCATTCGGATCTTGCGTGCGACCTGGTAGGTCCCGCCGTTCATCCAGGCTTGGTCCGCGTTATCCACCCATACGAATCGCTGGTACTGCTCATCGCTCATGACATTGCGGGTTCCGTCCTTGAATCCCATCAGGTTTCGTGGGGTGGCCTGGCCGGGGCCAGCGGACGCGCGGCCAAACCCCAGCACCTGCCAAAACGGTGCCACGATATTGCGCCCGAGCCGAGTCAGGTTGCGGGTGGCGTGGTAGCAGACCTGCGGGTCGTCGGCGCAGGCTTGCACCGACAGGTCCCCACCATGCAGGCGCGGGTCCAGGTTGTCGCCGTTGATCGCAGGCAGGTCGGCGAACTTCGCGGGCCGCTTCCCGGTAAGCCCGAAGCGATCACCGAACACCGAGGGGCCCAGCCCAATGGTTACGGTCAGGCTGGCCGGGCTCAGCCCGAAGGCTTCCCCGGTGTCGGCCGGAGGCTGCACCTCGACCTGCGGCTGCACGGCGCCCACCGGTTTGCCTTGCTGCAGCACCGCGGCCGCGGCCGACCACCGAGCCAGCAGCGACTGCAGGTCGGAGCGTCCGGCACCGGCCGCCAAGGAGAACGACATGAACACGCAGTAACGCTGTGGCGGGGTGGCGATTCCGCCCTGGGGAGTGGCGCCCTGCCCGTAGAACGGGTAGCTGCGGCGCAGGTCGACGGTGTCATTGTCCCCACCGGTCTGCTGTTCAGCCCCGACGGCGTAACCGGCGAACCCGCCACCAGCCGCACCAGCGGCCGCACCCGCCAGCCCGGCCACCACCGCGCCACCGAGCACGCGTCGGCGCGAAACCGGTTCGCTGTCAGCAGGTTTCGGGGCGCCACCTGTTTCGTCTGTTTCGTCGTGCGCCATTGTCAGTTCACCGCAACGACTTTCTGCGCGACGAGAGACAGGCTCTGGTGCAGCGGCTGGATCATGGCGGTCAATTTCGGCGCGTCACGCCCCTGCAACGCAGGCGTGTAGGTCTGATAGCCACCCAACGCGGTCGGGTCCCGGTACCCGTCCACTGTGCTGATGACGTCCTTGAATTGCTGGTCGATCTGTCGCACCAGGTTGCCGTCGATCTTGTCCAGCCCCGGTCGCAGCGAAGCGTAAGCCTGCTGGGCGCCTTCCACGTTGCCGGCGAAATCCACCAGGTCGATGTGGCTGAACGCTTCTTCCTCACCGGTGATCTTGGTGTTCTGCACTTCCTCGATCAGGTCGGCGGCCCCGTTGGCCAGGTCTTCGGGCCGGTATTGCATCGTAGTGACGGTGGCATTCAATTTGCCTACATTGCTGACTAATTCGGTGCTCAGCGCCTTCGTGTCGGCGGTGATCACATTGCCCTGCCACAGGTCGCGTTCGATGGCGTGGAAGCCCCGCCACCCGACTTTGGCGTCGACCGGGGTGGACTCACGCATGTCGATCAGATAATCGAGATTGCCGGCGTTGTCGCCAACGGTGAAGCCCGGCAGCACAAAACCCTCCACGCTGGATTCCGCGCGCTCATAGAACGGCCGAGCCTTCGCGTATGCCGTCTTGGCCGCCTCGACGTTGCCGGCTTGCACCGCGGCGTCCAGAGCCTTGACCGCGTCAGTGAGCTGACCGATCTGTTTCGCGATGTATGTCGCGTAGTCCTTGGTGCCCTGAGCGAGGATGTTTGCCACCGTCCCAGTGCCCGCTGCCGGCGCGCTGCCGGTCACCGTCAAGGTCTGATACTCAATGCCTGCGCCCGGGCAATAGACCTGATAGGCACCGCCATCCAGGGTGACGGTGAACGAGACCGGGTCCAGACCGGGTGCGAGGTTTTCCTTCTCGCCGATGATGCGCTGGTCTTTGAGCAACTCCACCTCGGCGATTCCGGGCGCGGTCGCGTTGGACACCGTGAACGTCACCGGCCCCGCCGGCACGGTCGTAGTGTCCAGTGCGCAACGATCTTTCCCACCGTCGTTGGTCATCGTCACCTTGACCGCGTTGGTTTCCGCTTTCGGCGACTCGCTACCCGCGTGACTACACGCGCTGACACCCAGGACGGCGACCGCAAGCGTCACCCATAAACTAGACAACCGGTTGGTGGACTTCAGCATTGGCGACGCTCCTCCCCTCCGGTGCGGATTGTGGACGACCCGTTGAGCGGATCCCGCGCAACACTACAAGCATGCAGGCCAGCGCAAAAACACCGAGGACCAACGGAAGCCAGACCCGCCACAGCTGCCGCTCGGCGTGCTGCTGGGCTCCGAGGTTGAGTTGCGAAGCCACTGACTGGTCGTCGGCGCCGACGGTGGACCAGTCGGCGGGCAGACCACCGAGGCTGACGGTTTTGGGTGTGGTGAGTCCGCCGCCGCTGAGGACGGCGGTGCGGTTGCTCGCCGCTTGCGCAGTCACCACGCAATCACCTTGCGCGCGAACGGCATACACCGTGCTGACGGCCCACTGCGCCGTAAACGGACCGGGTGTGCGCGCGGCTGAGACGCCCACCGGGAGCCGGCCGCCCGTCAGGTCAGCCAACTCGGCCAGTGCGACGGTCGGCGCACCGTCGCTGGGCGCGGGCAACGTCGTCTGCCAGACCCGAACCGGCACGCCGTCTACCGAGTCGTCACCGGAGGCGGTGAGCGCGATGGTGCGCATCGATCCGCCGTCGGGGGTGATCGACAGTGAGGCCGTGGTGGACGTCGAGGTCAGCGACACGGCGGCGGTGTGACCGAGGCGATCAGTCACTGTGCGCGCCCGCTGAACCGGCGTCGAACTACCGCGCGGCACCGAGATCGCCAGCAGTGCCGCGCCGAGAAGGCATAAGGCCGCGGTCGCCGTCAGCAGCCGACGCCGCGCCGCAGGGGCCGCGGCAAGCCGGGCCGGCCACAGAAAGACCACCAGCACCGGCACCGCGTAGAGCAACCAGCCGAGGACCTCGATGAGCCGGGGATCGGTGGGTATGCCGAACAGGCCGGTGATCAGCGCGCCCCGGACGGACCTGCCGGGAATCCAGGAAGACAGGTCGAATACCTGTTGCTGCCCGATGGTCACCCAGCCCGCTTCGTGCGCGGTCCGCAGCGCACTCAACACCAGTCCGGCGGCGATCAGGACCAGGAACACACCGGTGACCCGGAAGAAGCGGCCGAGGTTGAGTTTCACGCCGCCGAAGTACAGGCCGATGCCGAGGGCGACCGCGACCGCGATCCCTGTCACGCCGCCGAAAACAGCCCACCAGCGGCTGCCGTGTGACGTCTGGGCCGCAGCCAGCAGAAACACGGCCGTCTCGAAGCCCTCCTTGAGCACCGCGAGGAAGGCCATGGCGACCAGCGCCAACGAACCGCCCCGCGTGACGGCGTCTTGCGCCTCGCGCTCCAGTTCACCCTTGAGCCGGCCGGCGTTGCGGTTCATCCAAATGATCATCGAAGTCACGAACACCACCGCGATCGCGCCGATGACCGTCTCCATCATTTCTTGCTGTCGCTGCGGCAGCGTTGACGACAGCAATTCCAGCCCGACTCCGACCGCGACGCTGATCAGGACGGCAAGGGCCACACCGGCGAACATCGGCCGCATTGACCGGCCGTTGCGCTTGAGGAATGCGGCGACGATGCTCACGATGAGCGTCGCTTCCAGGCCCTCGCGCAGACCGATCAAGAAGGTGCCGACAAATACGCCCTGCATAAACCCCGGTTCCTGTCCCCCCGGATCGGGGAATCACTTAGCTCAGCCTAACTAAGTAGTGGGGTCTTATCGAATGTGAAGCTGCCGGGACCTGCTCCTCACCGAAGCGATCGACCAGGTGAGAGTTGACGCCGTCGGCGTCCAGGCGCCGGGCCACCAGGTAGCCCGCGCCCATCCAGGCCCGACGGGTCCAGTTGCCGAAGGACACCCGCGTCCCGGGAGCACCCGACGCGGCGGGCATCATCTTGACCCGCTCCAGCGCCTCTTTCACCCCGCGCGGACTCAGTGGGTGCGCGTCGGCCAGCGCTCGCAGCAAGGTGAACGCAATGTCTCGGTTGACCACCGGCACGCACCACTCCGGGCGGCGGCCGTATGCCTCGTGGTATTCGTCGAGGAACTTCTGCCCGACCATGTTGCCCTCGTCGTACTGATCAACCCCGGTCCAACCCATGAACGCGTCCCACATGATCGGATTGAGCCAGGCGTTCTGCCAGGCGGTGCCACAAAACCGAGGTGGGTCCCAGCCCAGCGCCTTCAACGCGGGGTTGACAAACACCACACCGAACCCGAAGCCGCAGTGCACAATTGCCTGCGCCTTGGCATCGTGGAGGGTGGTCACCGCGGCCGTCACGTCCTGGGCTGTCTGCGCGATTGACGCTTCCGCCACGATCCGAATGCCTTTGCCCTTGCAGGCATCCCGCAAGTTCTTCAGGTAGGTCTCGCCCACGATCGACTGCTCGATCAACACGCCGACTTCGCTGTGGCCACCCTTGGCCAGCAGGTCGACCCAGAAGATCGGCTCGTCGGTGTGCGAGCCCATCGGAAACGC
>JAVROG010000360.1:0-12123 GCA_032162865.1 Mycobacterium sp.
GGGGACGAGTATCGCCAAGCGGCCCGGCTGCTGCGCCAGAAGTACCCGCTCCTCCATGGCGTCCTGGTGCCGTCCGCACATCGACTGATGCGGTCCAAGTTCGGCAGGACCATTCACGCGGAGCTAGTTCCGTCGCGCCTCAGGACGCGGTCCGAGCTCATCGATACCGGACACCATCAAGCCTGAGTACCGCAGGTCGGAGTTAGGCATTTCCTATGAACATGACGCAACGGCCGACGCCGCACCGTCCAACGTGTGGAATCAGGTGATGCCGCGCCTCCCCTGGACGATGCAGCAAGCAATGGCGGACCGAGTTTGGCGGCGACGCCCCTTGGGCACCTCTGGTTGCATGCCCCGCACAGTTTTCAGCAAAGTCCTCCTCGCTCTGTGCGCAGTTGGGTTGGCCACTGTGGGCTGCAGCAGCAGCAGGAACCACCCCGCGGCCTCCAGCGCCAGCGCAAAACCCACCGCCGGCAAACCCGGTGCCACCGACGGGGCATTGTTCGAAGGCGCACAACCGTTCAGCGGCAACATCAGCGGATCGGGCGTGTCACCCCGCAGTCGCGAGATCATTCAAGCGTTGAACGACATGGGCGGCTGGGGCAACAGCAACGCGTTCCAAGTCGACTTCTCGATTCCGCTCTTCTACGCCGACAGTGGCACACCCCGGATGCAGGTCGTCGGTATCGAGGACTACTGCGGTGGCGGACCCGACTGCGACAAAGTTCCGGCCCGCATGCCTGTGCCGACCGGCGCCCACTTCGAAGGATCCCCGAACCTGACCTGCGACCCGTCCGGCAACACCGAAGGCCAGAGCGACTGTCATCTGCTCGTCGCCGAGCGTGACGAGCACAAGCTCTACGAGATCTACCAGGGCTCGAAGAAGGGTGATGCGATTGCCGCTCAAGCCTTTTTTGTATGGGACCTGAAGAAGCAGTATCCGGAAACCCTGCGCGGAGATCAGTGCACCAGCGCCGACGCCGCGGGCTTTCCTATCGCTGCGCTACTGCCGACCGCGGACGAGGTTGCAGCCGGCGCGGTGAATCATCCCCTCCGGTTCATCCTGCCGAACAGCCGGATGAAGGAGGGCGTCTATGTACGTCCATCGACGCACGCTGGGGGTCCGGCAAGCACAGACCCAAACGCACCACCCTATGGTGTGCGGTTCCGTCTGAAGAAGGACTTTGACGAGTCGAGCTACTCGGCGTCAGAAAAGGTAATCCTGAAGGCGCTCAAGACATATGGCATGCTGCTGTCGGATGGCGGTGAGATTCCGTTGACCTTCGCCGACGACGGGGCAAGCACCGCCAAATGGTCGGCTCTGGGCATCAAAGCCGACTCGTTCAGCAAAGTCGAGGTCAACCAGTTCGAGGTGGTCGGACTGGGGCCCGACGTGGCCCTCACGTACGACTGCGTCCGCAATCCCTGAGCGTCGCGTCAGCAAAACGGTTGGGTAGTGGAGCCACCGATTGACTAGGGTGGGTCGGCGTGTGGACACGGAGGGCCCCTCGTTGGGTCATGCGATCGGTTGCGCTGGCCGCCGCCGCTGCCGGGGCGGCCGGCTTCCTGACGGCGGTCGATCCCGACCCCCCCATCACGCTCGTCGACCACGCCGTCCCGTTGGATCCCGCGTCCGATCCCGGTGACGGTTCGCTTTCCGGCGGTCGCACGTTGACGCCGTTCGACGTGCAGAACCCCGCGATCGGGCGCCTTGACCCGGCGCTGTTGAACGCCATCCAGAGTGCCGCCACCGCGGCCGGCGACCAGGGCATCACGATGACCATCACCTCGGGCTGGCGGTCACCGCAGTTCCAGCAGCGCCTGCTGGACGACGCTGTGCAGACCTACGGCAGCTTGGCCGCCGCGCGGCAATACGTACAGACCCCAGGTATGTCCAAGCATGTGACCGGCGAAGCGGTCGATGTCGGCGGTACGGGGGCCGACCAGTGGCTCATCGCCAACGGGTCCCGCTTCGGGCTGTGCCAGATTTACGCCAATGAGCTATGGCACTTCGAACTGGCCACGGACGCGGCCGGGAGCTGCCCGCCGCTGCTGCCCAACGCCGCCGGGTAACGGAGACCTTAAGCGGCTCGGTATCAAGTTGCGCGACGTGCGTGGTAGACCGAGATGGATCCCGAGATTGTCGGAGTCACCGATACTTCGGTGACGTCCAAGAAACCGGCCTGCTCGACCAGCTCGGGCAAGATTCCATCTGCGTTGGGCTGCGTATCGTCTTTTCCATCGGCCCACTGGACGATCCGAAATCCGTTACGCATCAACGCATTCCGTTGCAATCCGAAGTCGGCGATCACCAGTTCGCCACCGGGCCGCAGCAGCAGGAACATGTTGGCGATGATCGCCCGCTTCATCGGCACCGGGCATTGATGTAACACCAGGCTTGACACCGTCTTGTCGGCGGTCCCTGCCCCGACAAGATCGGCGGCCCTATCGCCCATGCCACGGACGAATTCGACAGCAACGCCTGCTTTTCGAGTTTTATCCCTCGCGATAGCGAGGACTTCGGGGTCGGGGTCGACGCCGATTACCCGCGCAGCCGACTCGTGACGTTTCATCATCACCGCCAAAGACCCAGTGCCACAACCGACATCGACGACGACCTCACCTGGTTTGAGCGAAAGCTGCCGGATAGCTTCGGTACGCCAACGCCGCTCGCGGGCCATCAGCGCCACGCCGGTGTCGTAGTACTTGGTCAATTTCGGGTTACCCGCGGCCGGGGTAAAGGACTGCACGGACACGACCTTTCTGATCCTCTCGACTGGTTGGCCGCTTCGCGGCCCGGCGAAGCCAAATGACGCGTGCTTGCCGTGTCACCTAGTCGTACCATCGGTGAGCCATGACTTTCTCTGCACAATCGGACACAACCTGGTCCGCAGCGGACAACACCGAAATGGTGGACATGCGGCAGGGGGGTCGACCCATTGCCGGGGCTTTCGTCTACGAAGGCCAGCCGGTGACCACCCCACGGCATTCGCACGACCTGCACCAATTGGAATATGTAGTCCAGGGCCTACTCGAAGTCGAGACGGATGCGGGCGCCTACGTGATGTCGAAACGGCAGGCCGCATGGATCCCAGCGGGCCTGGGGCACATCAGCATGATTGACACGCGAGTGCGCTCCGTATCGATCTTCCTGCACCCGTTCCTTATTCAGCCCACTCGGCATGAGGCCGGAATCGTGTTGGTATCGCCGTTGATCCGACAGATGATCATCTACGCCTGCCGCTGGCCTATCGACCGCCCGTCGTCGGACGCAACCGCCGATGCGTTCTTCGGATGCCTGGCTGAGCTGCTAGCCGAACTTCTGGATTCTCAGAGCCCGTTCAGCTTGCCTACCACCGATCATCCGCAACTCGCGGCTGCGCTCAAACGCACGCGTAATTCGCTGGCGGACATCACCATTGACGACGCAGCCGAGGCGGCCGGCACGTCACCGCGCTCGCTGCGACGGCTGTGCCAACGCGAACTGCAGATGACCTGGCGCGAGTACACACAGCAAGCACGCATCATGCGGGCCGCGGCACTGCTCGCCGATCCTGAGCTGACCGTTCTTCAGGTTGCCACCCGAGTCGGCTTCGACAGTGCCAGCTCATTCACCCGGGCATTCGGCGACGCATGGGGACAGCCCCCGTCTGTGTACCGTCGGCCGGCCAGCCTCGACTCTTAGTCACCCGGAGTCGCCGGAGGTCAATCCCTCTGCATCCTGCAGGCGTTCGTTCCTATTGCATCCGTGGGTGTCGCGCCTCTGCCCCGTATGGCGCTTTCCTTTCCCCGCCCGCACAATCCGTCCGTAACGCAGGCGTTAATTTTCATTTTCGGATAGGTACGGGTCCGAGGCGTCGGAGGGGATGCTTGCCGCCTACGCCGACTACTACACCACGGGTCCCGCGAAATGCCTGGAGAACCAGGTCGAAGCCAGTGGGGCCGGCAATCCGTGCTCGCCGTCGGCTAGCTAAACCGGGGCGATCGGCCCTTCGACTGCGCAACCGCAGGCGCCAAGGCGGCCTCGTTCGCGGCAGTCGACGCCAGGTGGTCTGCTGGCCTACCGCTCGTGCAGATATCTCTGGACGTGGCGCGCAACAGCATGGCCTTCACCGACGCGGCGACTGGATGCGGGTCGCCCCGGTGACTGGGGCCGCAAGAGGAGCGGTATCGTCACAGCTCATGGTCAAGGGTGCTGTTCGGTGAAGCTTAACGCGCCCAACTTGCCCAGCTTGGGGATTCCCATCCCGAACTATGACCGCAATGAAATCAGGTTCGGCATAGTGCATTTCGGCGTCGGCGGATTCCACCGCGCGCACCAGGCGATGTATCTCGACCGACTGCTCAGCCGAGGTCTCGCACGCGACTGGGGAATCTGCGGCGTCGGCGTCTTGCCGGACGACCAGCGCATGCGTGATGCGCTGCGCGGCCAGGATCATCTGTACACCCTCGTCCTGGAACATCCCGACGGCACCCGGGAACCACGCGTCATCGGCTCCATCGTCGACTTCCGTTATGCACCAGATGATCCCGAAGCAGTGATCGAGCTGCTGGCCGCCCCAACCACCCGGATCATCTCGCTTACCATCACCGAGGGCGGCTACAACGAACCGTTGAGCGCCGTCTTCGGACTGGTCACCGAAGCGCTCGATCGGCGACGCCAACGAGGGCTTGCTTCCCCGACGATCGTGTCCTGCGACAACATCGTCGAAAACGGCCGCGTGGCACGACAGGCGTTCACCGCCTACGCCGAACGCTCCAACCCCGTTCTGGCGCAATGGGTCCGAGACCACACCAAATTTCCCAACTCAATGGTCGATCGGATCACACCGGTCACCACACCCGACATGATCGAACGATTGAATGCTGATTTCGGCGTCCAGGACGCGTGGCCGGTCTCCAGCGAGCCGTTCGTCATGTGGGTGCTCGAGGACGATTTCAGCGACGGCCGCCCGCGGCTCGACCTGGCGGGTGTCCAACTCGTCGAGGACGTGTCGCCGTACGAGGCAATGAAGCTGCGGTTGCTCAACGCCAGCCATCAAGGGCTGTGCTACTTCGCGTACCTGGCCGGTTACCGCCTGGTGCACAAAGCCGCCGCAGACCCATCGATCGCCGAATTTCTGTCTCGCTATATGGATTCCGAGGCGATACCGACCCTCACCAGCATTCCGGGCCTGACCGAGTTCAAGGACGGACTGCTCCCCCGGTTCGCCAACGCTCACGTGCGTGACACGGTGGCCAGGTTGTGCGCGGAATCGTCTGACCGCATTCCGAAATGGCTACTGCCCGTGGTCCGCGACAACCTCCGATCCGCAGGCCGGGTGCGGCTGTCCGCGGCGATCGTCGCAAGCTGGGCACGGTACGCCGAGGCCATCGACGAACAGGGCCAACCGATCGAGGTGGTGGACCCGTTGGCCGACAAGCTGATTCCGATCGCCCGCTCACAACGTGACAATCCGATCGCATTCCTGCAAAACCGGGCCGTGTTCGGCGACCTCGTCGACGAACCCCGGTTCGTCGAGCCGTACCTGTGGACGCTGGCCTCGCTGCATCGCCACGGTGCCCGCGCGACATTGCAGGCGCTGCTCCACGAAGGCAATGCATGACCCTGGTCGCCGGCATTGATTCGTCCACCCAGTCCTGCAAGGTGCTGGTATGTGATGCCGACACCGGCGAGGTTCGCCGCGAAGGCCGCGCCGCACACCCCGTTGGCACCGAAATCGACCCGGCCGCCTGGGAATCCGCCGCCCAACGGGCCATCGCGGACGCGGGCGGCTTCGGCGACGTCGACGCGATCGCCGTCGGTGCGCAGCAGCACGGCATGGTGTGCCTGGACAAGTCCGGTCGGGTGGTCCGCCCGGCACTGCTGTGGAACGACGTGCGGTCGGCTGACGCGGCGTCCGGTCTGATCGACGAACTCGGTGGTGCACACACCTGGGCGCAAGCGGTCGGTCTCGTTCCGCTGGCCGCGATCACGGTGTCCAAGCTGCGCTGGCTGGCCGACAACGAGCCGCAGCATGCCGACCGCACCGCGGCCGTCTGCCTGCCGCATGACTGGCTGACATGGCGGCTGCGCGGCCCAGACGTCCCAGACATTGCGGCACTGACCACGGACCGCAGCGACGCCAGCGGCACTGGTTATTACGACGCCGCCAGCGGCAAGTACCGTTTCGACCTCTTGCAGCTGGCCATGCGTGGTCGCCGCCCACAGCTACCAACAGTGCTCGGCCCGGCGGAGGCAACGCAAAGCGGCACAAAGATTTTCGGTGCGGGTTTGGGCGACAACGCGGCCGCGGCACTCGGACTCAGCGCTGCCGAGGGCGACGTGATCGTCTCGATCGGGACCTCCGGGGTGGTGGCCGCCGTCGCCGCCGATCCTGTCCGGGACGACCAGGGGTTCGTGGCCGGCTTCGCCGATGGCACCGGGCGCTACCTGCCGTTGGTGTGCACGCTCAACGCCGCTCGGGTGCTGGACGCGGCCGCCGCGATGCTGCGCGTCGATCACGACGAGCTGTCGCAACTGGCACTGTCGGCAGCACCGGGCAGCGAGGGTCTTGTCCTGGTGCCGTACTTGGAAGGAGAGCGAACTCCTAACCGTCCCAACACTACTGGTGCTCTGCACGGCCTGCGGGTTTCGAACGCCACGCCCGCCAACCTGGCCCGGGCCGCGGTGGAGGGGCTGCTGTGTGCGCTGGCAGACGGTCTTGCGCAACTCACCACGCACGGCGTTGCCGCACGGCGGATTCTGCTGATCGGCGGCGGTGCCCGATCCCAGGCGCTGCGCGAGATAGCACCCACGGTGTTCGGCGTGCCGGTGCTGGTCCCCACCCTGGCGGAATATGTCGCGCTCGGCGCGGCACGGCAGGCGGCCTGGGCCCTGCGCGGATCACCGCAACCACCCGCCTGGGCACCGCCGGCGATGCAGGAATACACCGCGGCCCCGGCGCCCGCTGTGCCGGAACGTTATGCGCAGCTGCGGGAGCTCACCGAATGAGGGGCAGCGGCCGGTAGACGGGCAGCACCCGATATTTAGAAGTGAAGGTGACCTCGCCGTACTCCTCACCGACCTCGCCGTCGTGGGCGATGACGGTCGGGCCGTCGAGCGCGGTAAAGGTGAATTCCGGTACCTGCATCTCGTGATACAGCGGGCTGCGTTGCAGCCGACCCAGACTCAGGGCAATGAGGATTCTGGTCCTCGACAGCCGGCGGCCAGTTTCCAGGATGCGCACGTCGATCAGCCCGTCGTCCATGCGAGTGCGGCGGGACGGCGCGAATCCTGTTGGCAGGTAGAGAGAATTGCCGACGAAGAACAGCGAGGTCTGCAGGGTCTTGTTGTCGTAGCGAATGCGCACCGGCTGCCCGTTGCGCAGGGTGTGCAGCATCGCGTACATACCGGCCAGCGTTTTGCCGATGCGCTTTTCGAGCTTTTCGCGCTCCTGCACGAACGCGGGGTACGCGCCGATGCTGGCGGTGTTGACCACCATCCGGCCCTCGTTCAGGGACATCAGATCGACGCACGCCACGGTGCCGCGCCGGACGGCCTCGACGGTCTTGGCCACCGTGTCGCAACCGATGTCCTTGGCGAAATGGTTAAACGTTCCGGCAGGAAAGACCGCCAGCGGTAGACCCGCTTCGGCGGCAACCGCCGCGCCCGTGGACACGGTGCCGTCTCCGCCTGCGACTCCGAGCACCTCGGCACGTGCGGCAGCACTGCGCAGCGCCTGCAGCGGGTCCTCGTCGGGCTCCAATTCGATGATCTCGGCCTCGGGCAACTCGGCGCGAACCTCGTCGGCAACGCGGGCTCCGGTGCCGCTCGCCGACGCCGGGTTGATGACGACAACCAGTCCGGCACCTTGGGGCCGTTCCGGCGCGTCCACCCGCAATGGTTCCGTTCTCGGCAAAGCGGTTTCGACGATCGGCGGGACCAGTCGGCTGCCCGCCACGGCGACACCCGCGCCGATGCCGAAGCCGATGACGACATCACCCGGGTAATGCGCACCGGTCGCCACCCGCGACAGTCCCACCAGGCCCGCCAGCAACGCCAGCCCGAAGCCCAGCATCGGATTCTCCAGGCCCACGCCGACGGCGAACGCGGCGGCACTGGCGGAGTGCCCGGACGGCAGTGAGTTGGATGTCGGGCGGCGGCGCGTTCGTCTGATCAACGGCACGGAGTCATAGAGCGGGCGCGGGCGCTGACTAATCCGTTTGGCGACCTGATTGGTGAGCAGGCTGGCGAGCCCGAGTGCCGTCAGGCCGCGGACGGCACCGCGCTGCGCGGAGTACTTTCCAGACGCGAGCAGGATCCCGGCAATGGCGACCCACAGCTTGGAGTGGTCGGCTGCCCGGGTCAGCGGCGGCATGGCCCGGTCGAGCAGCGGGGTGGGGGTCTCGGCGATCGCCTCGAACAGCTCACGATCCAGGGCGCCCAGCCCTCGGGTGATCTGCTTGATGCTGCGCACGGGTCGCCAAGGCCGCGGTTTCATTGACCCCACCCTATGTGCCGCAACTCTTCACACCGAGGGCCGCTCGCCTTTGCGGCGCAACGTCCAAGCCGGTACCCAGTGCGTCACCGTCTTGTGCTTCGACCCGAACTCCACCGCGTAGGTCACCAGTCCCCACCAGTCACCCTGCTCGCAGAGGCCCCAGCATGTCAGCTTTCCCTCGACCACCTTGTGCAACTGCAGGCCGTTGGGGTGGTAGCGCCCCGAGCGGTGTGGCTCGCGCGGGAACAGCACCGTCAGATCCACCAGTACCGAGACGGCCGGCCGCACCGGCCGAAACGGACCACGGAGCGGCTGCCCGTTGTATCCGATCGACGCCAGCCGGCCCATCGATCGATCATACGTTCGAACGCCGAATCGCTGAATCCCCTTGACTCCGAAATCCCGCGACCCGCTTCTGGCAACATGACCGGTGTGGCCGGCGAGTCGCGGCGTCACCGCGGTGCACTGGATCCCCTGCTGATCGGGGTGTTCGCCGCGGCAGTGAGTCTGGGCGGCGCCGCGCGACCATCTTTCTGGTACGACGAGGCCGCGACCATTTCCGCGTCCTACAGTCGTTCGCTTGGCCAGTTGTGGCACATGTTGGGCAACGTCGATGCCGTCCACGGCCTCTACTACCTGCTCATGCACGGCTGGTTTTGCATTTTCCCGCCCACCGAGTTCTGGTCCCGCGCGCCAAGTGCCCTGGCTGTCGGAGGCACCGCGGCCGGAGTGGTGGTGCTGGGCAGACAATTGTCTACGCGCACAGTCGCCATAGCCGCCGGGGTCATCTGCGCAATCCTGCCCCGAACGACATGGGCCGGCATCGAGGCGCGGCCGTCCGCCCTATCGATGATGGCCGCGGTGTGGCTGACGGTGCTGCTCGTGGTGGCCGTGCGCCATCGCAACGCCTGGATCTGGGCGGCTTACGGATGCGCCCTGACCGTGGCGATCGTGCTCGATGTGTACCTGATGCTGTTGCTCCCGGCCTATGCAATCCTGCTCTGCGTCTTTCAACGGCAACGAAAGGTGTTGTTACCGTTCGCGATTGCGTCGGTCGTTGCGCTCTGTGCGGTGGCGCCGTTCGCGCTCGCGGTGGCGGGACAAGCGCATCAGATCAAATGGGTTGCGCCGATCGGGCACCGGACGATCGAAGACGTCACGGTGCAGCAGTATTTCGAGAGAAATCCGCCGTTCGCGATTTTGTCGGTACTGGTCGTGGCGGGTGCTATCGCCCTATCGCGCCGCTCGTCCGCGCGAAAGATCAAGGCGGATCGGCAATTGCTGACCTTGGCGATCGCCTGGCTGGTGATACCGACCGCGCTGATCGTCACCTGGTCGGCGACGGTTCACCCGATCTACACTCCCCGCTATTTGACCTTCACTGTCCCGGCAATGGCATTGGCACTGGGAGTCTGCATCGCCGCGGTGGCCATCAAGCCGTGGCTGGCGGCCGCTCTGATGATTCTCTTCACCGTCGCCGCGATCCCGAATTACGTTCGGACACAAACCAACCCGTATGCCAAGTACGGGATGGACTACAGCCAGGTTGCCGATTTGATCACAGCGAAGGCAGCTTTCGGCGACTGCTTGCTCGTGAACGACACAGTGACGTTCATGCCCGCCCCGATGCGTCCGTTGCTGGCGGCCCGCCCGGATGCCTATCGAAAGCTCGAAGACCTCACCTTGTGGAAGCGAGCCACCGAGCGCAATGACGTCTTCGACACCAACCTCATACCCGAAGTTGTCGCCGGGCCGTTGAGCCACTGCCGAGTCGTGTGGATCATCACCCAAGCCGACGGGTCGGTGCCCGCACACGAGCAAGGCCAGGCGCTGCCCCCGGGTCCGCGCTACGGACCTACCCCTGCCTTCGCGGTTCCGCACGACCTGGGGTTCCGGTTGGTCGAGCGCTGGCAGTTCAGCCTTGTCCAGGTGATCAAAGCGGTGCGTTGAAGCCCCGCTACCAGACGCGGATGTAGTCGATCAGCATGGATGCCGGGAAATTCCCGGCAGCGGGATCGCCGGCGCCGACTCCACCGACCGCCAGGGTGAACATGGGCGACAACCAGTAGCCGGGGTTGTTGAACGGCCACCGGAAGTCGTCGGGAGCACCGCCCGCGACGTGGATGGGCTTGGGCGGAACAGCGAAGTATTGGGCGCCATCGCGCGAGAATTTGAAACCGGCTTCATCCCAGCGCATTTGCCACGTGTGCCAGCCACCGTCGACCAAACCGGGGATCGACTTACCTTCCCAGGTCTTCCCGTTGGATGCCGCGTGGACCGTGGTTCCCGGCGCCCAGTTGCCGTTGCCGTACCACTCGAAAATGTCGACCTCGCCGTCGGGCATCGGGTCCTCGTTGACAGCCCAGTACGCGGGCCACAGGCCGGGCGACAAGCAATCCAGTTTGATCTTCGCTTCCCAGGTGGTGTTGATCATGCCCCGCCAGTTGCCGCGCAGTTTGCCGGTGGAGTATCCGCCGAGGTCTTTGGTCGCCCTCAGGACGAGATTGGAATTGCCGTCTTGGAAAACGTTGCTGCGATTGTCGGTGTAGATCCCGTCGACCGGCGGGAACACGTCGTCTTGCCAGGTCTGGATCGTCCACTTGCCTGGATCGGGACCCGAGCCGGCCGGGCCGTCGAACTCGTCCTGGAAAATGTAGGGTCCGCTGCCACCCGCCGACGGCGCCCGGGGCGGCGTCGGGTGCGCCTGCGCTTCGGGGATGGGGATCGCGGCCGCGGCTGCCAGCATGCCGAGGCCTGTCGTCAACAACATGCTGCGACGATCCATTCAGATACCACCGTTCGTTAAAGCCGGGACTTCTGACTCGCGCCATCCCCCTGGCCAGCTTTCTAAAACGGTTCTTATAGAACCATGCGCCGGGGGTGCATCGCACCTTGCACACGCTGTTATCCTCACCTCACTGATTTCTCTGCGGCGCAATGCCAGGGCAGTTCGGGTTTCGCGCGGCCACTCGGGCAGCCGCCACCTCGATTTGGCGGCCGGAAAAGGGGTTGATCGATGAGGACTGTTGTTGCTGCCGGGGTGCTGGCACTAAGCGGGTTGCTGACCGTCGGAGTCGGGGTGGCCAACGCTGACGAAGTGCAAGTCGAGGGCAACTACGTGACGGAGGCTGCTTGTCAGGCCGACGGACCACACGTGGAGATCACCCACAACGACGCGGCGTACACCCATTTTGCTTGCCGCCAGCATGACGACGGGCTCTGGTACCTGTACTTGAGCAACTGATCCACGTTCAAAAGACGCGGACCCAGTCGACCAACATCTCCTGGGGGTAGTTACCGGCCGCTGGGTCACCACCACCGGAACCGCCGACCGCCAGGTTGAGGACCGGGAACACCGTGTAACCCGGATCGTTGAAGGGCCATTCGCGAATCGGTTCGTTCAGATCCTCGATGCCGGTCGCCGGAACGGAGAAGTACGGCGCAGCGCCGTCGGCGTAGTCGAGCCAGAAGTACATGCCGGTCACATCCCAGCGGACACGCCAGTTGTGCCAGCCGCCGTCCACGCCGATCGGGAAGGTCTCGAATGCCGTGCCATCGGGGTTCGCGTGGACCGTGGTTCCGGACGGCCAGGTACCGTTCCCGTACCACTCGAACAGGTCGATTTCACCGCTACGGCCGG
>JAVROG010000361.1:0-4316 GCA_032162865.1 Mycobacterium sp.
AGTTCGTCGGCGTGCCCGGACACGCTGGACGCCGACAGCTCGTCGATGAACGCGAACACCAACTCGGCGAACCGGGCGATCGTCGCGGCCGGAAGTCCGGCAGCCACAGCAGTCGACGACAGTTCCCGCCAGGCCACCTGCGCGCCCACCCGGTAAGCCGACAGCAGCGCAGCGATCGAGCGCCCCTGGCGCGCTTCACCGCGGCCGAGCTCGTAGGCGCCATCCAACGCCGGCAAAAGCGACGTACCGGGATCGGCGTCCTGGCCGCGCGTGGCTATCCGCAGGAACGCGCCCAGCGACATCTGAACCGCGTTCTCAATGGTCTGGCCCATTTGCCCGCTGAACGCGTCAACGTAGCTCGGCACCTCGACGGTGATCGCCGTCACTGTTCGCTCCGCCATAGCCGGCAATATCGCCTGCAACGCCCTGACCACGGGTTCGTCAAGCTGCAACCCGGTCAAGCGAAGCGACGACTCTAACAATTCTATCCTTTACGAACAATTTGATGGCAGATTTTCACGCAGTGCAGTCAAGACTTTACCTTCACAGACAACGACTATAGAGTCATGACCACACTGGCATCCCGATCCAACGTTGTCGGCGCGTTGCGTGAGCGAGTACTGAAGTTTGCCGAGCGGGTCACCACACCGTTGGTTCCGAGCGATTATCTGGACGTCATTGACCCGCTGCGCTCCGGTACCGACCTGCGCGGGCGCATCGTCGCGATCCACCCCGAGACCCGTGATGCCGTCACTGTGCTGATCAAACCCGGTCGCGGCTGGCGTCCACACACGCCCGGCCAATACGTGCGCATCGGCGTGGACGTGGACGGGGTGCGGCAGTGGCGTGCCTACTCGCTGACCTCGAAAACCCAACGGCGCGACGGGTGCTTCGCCATCACCGTGAAGGCAATTCCGGATGGGGTGGTCAGCAACCATCTGGTCCGACGGGCCACCGTCGGGACCGTGGTCCAGCTCGGTCAGGCCACCGGCGAATTCATCCTCGGCAACCAGCCGCCGGCCAAGTTGCTGTTCCTGACCGCAGGCAGCGGCATCACTCCGGTGATGGGGATGTTGCGCAACATGGCTGCCCTCGGTGACCGGACGCCTGACGTTGTGGTTGTGCACTCCGCGCCCACTTCGGACGACGTCATCTTCGGCTGGGAGCTGCGCATGCTGGCCCGGGAGGGGCGAATTCGGTTGGTGGAAAAGCACACCGACTCCGACGGAATGCTCGACGTGGCGCGTCTGGAAGATTTGGTCGGCGACTTCGCCGAACGCGAGACGTGGGCCTGCGGCCCGGCCGGGCTGCTCGATTCCCTCGAACAGCGTTGGGACGCTGAGGGTATCGCCGATCGGCTGCACCTCGAACGGTTCCGTCCGACGGTGATCACCGCCGGCGACGGCGGCACCGTCACCTTCAACAAGACTGGCAGCGTCGTGGCAGCCGAGGGGTCCCAGACATTGCTCGACGCCGGCGAAGCCGCCGGGGTGCTGATGCCCTCGGGTTGCCGGATGGGCATCTGCTTCGGGTGCGTGGTGCCGCTGCGCCAAGGTGCCGTGCGCGACCTGCGCAACGGCGACGTCACCACGGCCACCGCCGGCGACAACATTCAAATCCAAACCTGTGTATCCGCAGCCGCTGGCGCCTGCGAGCTCGACCTCTAGAAGGAGCCGACATGACAACTTTTCTTGATGCGCAACTCACTCACTCCGACCCGACCGCCCATCTTTCCGACCAGGACATCGAAAACCTGGGCCGCGAACTCGACGCCATCCGTGCACACGTGTTGGCCAGCCGTGGTGAGCGCGACGCCGCCTACATCCGCAAGGTCATCGACGGTCAGCGAAAGCTCGAACTTGCCAGCCGCGCCGTCTTGCTCTTCTCCCTGTTCCCACCCGCCTGGGTGGTCGGCACCGCCGGCCTGTCGATCTCCAAGATCGTCGAGAACATGGAGATCGGGCATAACGTGATGCACGGTCAGTGGGACTGGATGCGCGACAACAAGATTCACTCGACCACGTGGGAGTGGGATAACGCCTCTCCGTCAGAGATGTGGAAGCACTCCCATAACGAAGTCCATCACACCTACACCAATGTTCTTGGTAAAGACCATGATCTGGGCTACGGCATTATGCGGGTCGATGAAGACCAACCCTGGAAGCCGTTCTATCTGGCGCAGCCGCTGTGGAACTTCATCAATGCCTGCCTGTTCCAATACGGAATCGCCGCATACGATCTCGAGATTGGTAAGTACCTCAAAGGTCGCACCGACAAGGACGAGTTCAAGCGGCAGGGTAAGAAGGTGCTCGGCAAGGTGCGTAAGCACCTGATACGCGACTACGTGTTGCACCCGCTGTTGTCGGGTCCCTCGGCGGTCACCACGTTGACCGCGAACCTCACCGCCAACGTGATCCGTAATCTGTGGACTCACTCGGTGATCATGTGCGGGCATTTTCCCGATGGCGTGCAGACCTTCGAGAAGACCACCATCGTCGGGGAGACCCGCGGCGAGTGGTATCTACGCCAGATGCTCGGCTCGGCCAACATCTCCGGAAATGCTCTCCTGCACTTCATGTCTGGCAACTTGTCCTTCCAGATCGAGCACCACCTTTACCCGGACCTGCCCAGCAACCGCTATCAGGAGATCGCGCCCAAGGTGCAGGAATTGTTCGAGCGTTACGGGCTGACCTACACCACCGGTTCGCTGCCGCGTCAGGTCGCCTCGGCCTGGAAGAAGGTCTTCCGGCTGTCGCTGCCGAATGACTTCGGGCGCAAGGCGGTCGAAGCCATCCAGCCCGCTCTCGTCCGGGAGGCAATTTTTGCCAAGCCGCGGCGGAACGTAAAAGCCGCCTAACGTTCGACAAGCCGCGAGACGAATAACAACCCACGGGCAATTTTATTGGGATACAATGAGTTCAGTGTGCCCGTAGCAGCGGTTATCGCATGCTCTGAAGGGCGCGGATCGTGGGTTCTCAATTGCGGGAGCCGTTGGCCAGGCTGGTAACCACCGCCGAGGCGATCGAGGGTTTGCGAGACCTCTTTGCCGCCGAAGAGCCATTGGACGATATTGCGGGTCGGGTCGCGGCGACGGCGGTTGCCGCGATCCCGTATGCGGACGCGGTAAGTATCACCGTGCTCTCGTCCCCGGGTGCCCGGACCGCGGCGTCCACTCATCAGTTGGCGCGGGAGCTGGACCGCGCACAGTACACGTCAGGCCGGGGGCCGTGTCTGACAGCCGCGTCGGAGCGTGCGCCGGTGCGTGCGGTAGTCGGAGAAGAACACCATCGGTGGCCGGAATTCCTCGAGGCCGCAGAGCGGGTAGGGATCCACGCAAGTTTGTCGGTGCCACTGCTGATGGTCGGTCTGAAAGAGAAAGACGAGCTTGTCGGCTCGCTCAACATATACAGCCATACCCCAACCGCATTCGACCCGTTCGACGCCGGACTCATGCGTCTGTACACCGCTGCCGCCGGGCAAGCCATCAGCAACGCCGGCCGCTGGCAGAACTCGCGAGACACCGTCACCCAGCTTGAGAATGCCCTCACCTCGCGTTCCGACATCGACATGGCCAAGGGGGCTCTACTCGCGCTGCACGGCTGCAACCCGGGCGAGGCATTCGCCAAGTTAGTTGACGAATCCCAAAGGCGGAACATCAAATTGCGTGACGTCGCCCTCGAATTGCTCGGCCGACTTCAGACGTCTTCGTAGCATCCAGTGCTCGAGGCATCGGTGTGGGGCCGGCGGTCGCGTGCCTACTTCCTGACCTCGAAAACCCAACGGCGCGACGGGTGCTCCGCGGCCGACTTCACCTTTGGCTTGGAGCTGCGCATGCTAAGGGCGATCTCGCCGAGCCGGGACGGGAAGCTGGCTCGGCGTAACTTAGGGAACGTCTATGAGCTCGGTTCGGCGACCGGCAGCGGCGGGGCATCCTTGTTAGAGTTGCAAAGAGTTGCCAGCACAAATAGTTAAGTAATAGAAAGTGGGTAGGGACTCGATGCCGCTGCGGAACGACGCCACTCGACGCGGCGAGTCCCGAAAGAAGCTGATGCTCGGCTACAGCGGTGTCCTGGCCTTCACCGCGGGTTTCGTGAACGCAGTGGCGATTCTGATCCTCGCCTTTCCGGTCGGGAACGTGACCGCGGTCACCACTCAGCTGGGGATGAACACCGCCAATCCATGGCTGTATGAAGGCCATCTGCTAGCGGGAATCGTGCTCGGTTTTCTTGTCGGCGCCGCCACCGCCGGAGCCATTCTCGCGCCAACCCAGTCGCTGGTGGGTGTCCGCCAGGCCGTCGTGTTGATTCTCGAAGCAT
>JAVROG010000362.1:0-29123 GCA_032162865.1 Mycobacterium sp.
ACATCGGCTGTACGTTATCGCCGTCCTGGAACGACCGGGTCGCGGTCCGCGATCTGGCCTACCGAAGCAAGGCGGTGTTGACCCGCTATCCCGACGGGATTCTGGTGGAACGCATTCGAGCTCTACCGATTTGGATCCCCAAGGAGTCGATCACCGCAATCCGCACCGAACGAGGCATCACAGGTAAGGTCGCGGCCCGCAACGGGATCCTGGCGATCCGTTGGCTGCTCCCGTCGGGCACCGAGATCGACCTCGGGTTCCGCGCGAACAACCGCGATGAATACGCGCAGTGGTTAGAAGAAGAGGAGGTCGCGTGAGTCGCGCCGACGATGCAGGGCCAGTCGATTCGAAAGAGCGGCGCAGATGAGTAAGGCGCTGCTGGTGCTCGAAGACGGCCGCGTCTTCACCGGCACACCGTTCGGGGCGGTCGGCCAGACGCTGGGGGAGGCCGTGTTCAGCACCGGCATGTCCGGCTACCAGGAGACGCTGACCGACCCCAGCTATCATCGCCAGATCGTGGTGGCGACTGCCCCGCAGATCGGCAACACCGGATGGAACGGCGAAGACGGCGAAAGCCGCGGCGACAAAATATGGGTCGCCGGCTACGCGGTGCGCGACCCGTCGCCGCGCGTATCCAATTGGCGCGCCACCGGCACGCTGGAGGATGAACTGGTCCGCCAGCGCATAGTCGGGATCGCGGGCATCGATACTCGCGCGCTGGTGCGCCACCTGCGCAGCCGCGGCTCGATGAAGGCGGGCGTGTTTTCCGGCGCGGCACTGGCCGAGCCCGAACAGCTGATCGAGCGGGTGCGCGGCCAGCAGCAGATGCTGGGCGCCGATCTGGCCGGCGAGGTCAGCACACCCAGCACCTACATTGTCGAACCCGAAGGCGTTCAACGCTTTACGGTGGTGGCTTTGGATCTGGGCATCAAGACCAACACGCCGCGCAACTTCGCCAGCCGCGGGATTCGCAGCCATGTGCTGCCCTCGTCGGCGACGTTCGAGCAGATCGCCGAGATCAAGCCGGACGGAGTGTTCCTGTCCAACGGGCCGGGCGACCCGGCCACCGCCGACCACACCGTTGCGCTCACCCGCGATGTGCTGGGAGCCGGAATCCCGTTGTTCGGCATCTGTTTCGGCAACCAGATCCTGGGCCGCGCGCTGGGATTGTCGACGTACAAGATGGTGTTCGGTCACCGCGGGATCAACATCCCGGTCATCGACCATGCCACCGGGCGGGTCGCGGTGACCGCACAAAATCACGGCTTCGCATTGGAAGGGGAGGCCGGCCAGTCCTTCGACACGCCCTTCGGCGCCGCGACAGTGAGCCACACCTGCGCGAACGACGGCGTGGTCGAAGGCGTCAGACTCGCTGACGGACGGGCTTTTTCGGTCCAATACCATCCCGAGGCCGCCGCCGGGCCGCACGATGCGAATTACCTGTTCGACCAGTTTGTCGACTTGATGGCGAGGGGCCAATGACCGCTGCGTTCTCCCACCGCACGAGCGCGCGTGTCTGCACCACGACACGCCGCAAACGGTGTACGTATACGGACGCTCGCGGGCTGGCGGTGCCCCCGATGCGCGCGGACAGTGGCCACGCGGGCGCCCAGGAAGGGGACCGTTAATGCCGCGTCGCGACGACTTGCATCACGTGCTGGTGATCGGTTCCGGGCCCATCGTCATCGGCCAGGCCTGCGAATTCGACTATTCCGGTACCCAGGCATGCCGGGTGCTGCGCGCCGAAGGGCTCCAGGTCAGCCTGGTCAACTCCAACCCGGCCACCATCATGACCGACCCGGAGTTCGCCGACTTCACCTATGTCGAGCCAATCACCCCGGCGTTCGTCGAGAAGGTGATCGCGCAGCAGGCCGAGCGCGGCAACAAGATCGACGCCCTGCTGGCCACTCTGGGCGGGCAGACCGCGCTGAACACCGCTGTCGCGCTGTACGAGAATGGGGTGCTGCAGCGTTACGACATCGAACTCATCGGCGCCGACTTCGATGCGATCCAGCGTGGCGAGGACCGGCAGCGGTTCAAGGACATCGTCACCAAGGTCGGCGGCGAATCCGCCCGTAGCCGAGTGTGTTTCACGATGGACGAGGTTCGTGAGACGGTCGAGGACCTCGGTCTTCCCGTCGTCGTGCGGCCCAGTTTCACCATGGGCGGGCTGGGCTCGGGCATGGCACGATCGGTCGACGAGGTCGACCGCATGGCCGGCGCCGGGCTGGCCGCGAGCCCGAGCGCCAACGTGCTCATCGAGGAATCGATCTACGGCTGGAAGGAATTCGAACTCGAGCTGATGCGGGACGGCCACGACAACGTGGTGGTGGTGTGCTCGATCGAGAACATCGACCCGATGGGCGTGCACACCGGTGACTCGGTCACTGTCGCACCCGCACTGACCCTGACCGACCGGGAATATCAGCGGATGCGCGATCTGGGTATCGCGATTTTGCGCGAGGTCGGCGTGGACACCGGCGGCTGCAACATCCAGTTCGCGATCGACCCGAGCGACGGCCGGCTGGTCGTCATCGAGATGAACCCGCGGGTATCCCGCTCGAGCGCCTTGGCGTCCAAGGCCACCGGCTTCCCGATCGCAAAAATCGCCGCCAAGCTTGCCATCGGCTACACCCTCGACGAGATCGTCAATGACATCACCAAGGAGACTCCCGCCTGTTTTGAGCCCACCTTGGACTACATCGTGGTCAAGGCGCCCCGGTTCGCCTTCGAAAAATTCCCGGGTGCCGATCCGACCCTGACCACCACGATGAAATCTGTTGGCGAGGCAATGTCGTTGGGCCGCAACTTCGTCGAAGCGCTCGGCAAGGTGATGCGATCGCTGGAAACCACCCGGGCCGGGTTTTGGACGACGCCGGACCCCGCAGGCAACGTCGACGACGTGCTGACCCGGTTGCAGACTCCGACCGAAGGTCGGCTCTACGACATCGAATTGGCGCTTCGGCTGGGTGGGTCGGTGGAGCAGGTAGCGAAGGCCAGCGGCGTTGACCCGTGGTTCGTCGCGCAGATCGACGAATTGGTGGCACTGCGCGCCGAACTCGTCGATGCACCCGTACTGGATGCCGATCTGCTGCGGCATGCCAAGCACAACGGCCTGTCGGATCGCCAAATCGCCGCGCTGCGACCGGAATTGGCTGGCGAAAGCGGTGTGCGTTCGCTGCGCGAACGGCTGGGCATCCACCCCGTGTACAAGACGGTGGATACCTGCGCGGCGGAGTTCGAGGCCAAAACGCCCTACCACTACAGCAGCTACGAACTCGACCCCGCCGCCGAGACCGAGGTGGCGCCGCAGACCGAACGGCGCAAAGTACTCATCCTGGGTTCTGGACCCAACCGGATCGGACAGGGCATCGAGTTCGACTACAGCTGCGTGCACGCGGCAACCACGTTGAGCCAGGCGGGTTTCGAGACAGTGATGGTGAACTGCAACCCGGAAACGGTGTCCACCGACTACGACACCGCCGACCGGTTGTACTTCGAGCCATTGACCTTCGAAGACGTCCTCGAGGTGTTCCACGCCGAGGACGAGTCCGGCGCCGGCGGGCCGGGGGTCGCCGGGGTCATCGTGCAGCTCGGCGGCCAGACGCCGCTCGGGCTGGCTCAGCGGCTTTTCGATGCCGGGGTTCCGATCGTGGGCACCCCGCCTGAAGCCATCGATCTGGCCGAGGATCGCGGCGCGTTTGGCGACCTGCTGACCGCGGCGGGGTTGCCGGCGCCGAAGTGGGGCACCGCTACCACGTTCGAGCAGGCCCGGCGCATCGCCGCCGACATCGGCTATCCGGTGTTGGTGCGGCCGTCCTACGTGCTGGGCGGGCGTGGCATGGAAATCGTCTACGACGAAGAGACCCTGAGGGGCTACATCACCCGCGCCACCGCGTTGTCGCCCGAACATCCGGTGCTGGTGGACCGCTTCCTCGAAGACGCGGTCGAGATCGACGTCGACGCGCTGTGCGATGGCGCTGAGGTCTACATCGGCGGGATCATGGAGCACATCGAAGAGGCCGGTATCCATTCCGGTGACTCGGCCTGTGCGCTGCCGCCGGTCACGTTGGGCCGCAGCGACATCGAGAAGGTGCGCAAGGCCACCGAGGCCATCGCTCACGGCATCGGCGTGCTGGGTCTGCTCAATGTGCAATATGCCCTCAAGGACGACGTGCTCTACGTGCTGGAGGCCAACCCACGGGCCAGCCGTACGGTGCCGTTCGTGTCCAAGGCGACAGCGATCCCGCTGGCTAAAGCATGCGCCCGGATTATGTTGGGCGCCACAATTTCTCAGCTCCGCAAAGAAGGAATGCTCGCTGCATCCGGGGACGGCGGCAGCGCGGCGCCGCACGCCCCGATCGCGGTCAAAGAAGCCGTGTTGCCGTTCAACCGATTCCGCCGCGCCGACGGGGCAGCGATCGACTCGTTGCTCGGTCCGGAAATGAAATCGACGGGCGAGGTGATGGGCATCGACCGCGATTTCGGCACCGCCTTCGCCAAGAGTCAGACCGCCGCCTACGGCTCGTTGCCGGCGCAGGGCACGGTGTTCGTCTCGGTCGCCAACCGGGACAAGCGGTCGCTGGTGTTTCCGGTCAAGCGGTTGGCGGACCTGGGTTTTAAGATCCTCGCCACCGAGGGAACGGCAGAGATGCTGCGGCGCAACGGTATTCCATGCGACGAGGTGCGCAAGCATTTCGAGTCGCCGCAAGAAGGCCGCCCCGCGTTGTCGGCGGTCGACGCGATCCGCGCCGGTGAGGTCGACATGGTGATCAACACGCCGTACGGCAATTCCGGACCGCGCATCGACGGCTACGAGATCCGGTCGGTCGCGGTGGCCGTCAATATCCCCTGCATCACAACCGTTCAGGGCGCTTCGGCCGCCGTGCAGGGCATCGAGGCGGGGATCCGCGGCGACATCGGGGTGCTGTCCCTGCAGGAGCTGCACCGTTCCATAGGCACCCGCAGTGGCCAGCTTGACTAACTCCGGGCCCAGTTTCGGTACCCGGCTGGCCGAGGCGAGGTCGAGCCGCGGCCCGTTGTGCCTGGGCATCGATCCGCACCCCGAGCTGTTGCGGGCCTGGAATCTGCCGACCACTGCTGACGGCCTGGCCGCGTTCTGTGACATCTGTGTGCAGGCCTATGCCGGATTCGCGGTGGTCAAACCACAGGTCGCCTTTTTCGAGGCATACGGCTCGGCGGGGTTCGCGGTGCTGGAAAACACCATCGCCGCGCTGCGGGCCAACGGAGTCCTAGTGCTGGCCGACGCCAAGCGCGGGGACATCGGGTCCACAATGGCCGCCTACGCCGCCGCCTGGGCGGGTGACTCGCCACTGGCCACTGACGCCGTGACGGCCTCGCCCTACCTCGGGTTCGGCTCGCTGCGGCCACTGCTGGAGGTCGCCGCGGCGCATAACCGCGGGGTCTTCGTTTTGGCGGCCACCTCCAACCCGGAGGGGGCGACGGTGCAGCGCGCCGACGCCGCCGGCCGCACGGTGGCCCAGCTGATCGTGGATCACGTCGCATCGGTCAATCAGGGGGCCGGCGCCGGGGCCAACGGGCCACAGTTCGGGTCCGTCGGCGTGGTAGTCGGCGCGACCGTCCTCCAGGCGCCCGATCTGAGCGCCCTGGGCGGGCCGGTGCTGGTGCCCGGTGTCGGGGCGCAGGGCGGGCGTCCTGAGGCGCTGGCTGGGCTGGGTGGTGCGGCATCGCAGCAGCTGTTGCCCGCGGTGTCGCGTGAGGTGCTGAGGGCCGGCCCTGACGCGTCGGCGGTGCGTGCCGCGGCCCAACGCATGCTCGACGCCGTCGCCTACCTGGCGTGACCAGACGGCGACACGCGCGACTCGCGACGAAAATGCGTGATTCGCGGCACTGCGACGTGCGGTTGGGTGCTGCCACCATCGACGAACGCCTCCCGCGCAGCCGGTTCCGCTGACTGCGACTTTCTAAAACCCCAGGTAGAAGCCATTGTTAGGGCACCAGACGCAAATCTGGCGGTCCGGACGCGGCGGCTCGTCCGGCTCGCTCGAGGTTGCTGTGCGGACGGTTCGGCGGGGGCACTCGGCGCGTCCGCGATGGCCCACGCTGGGCAAATGACCCCGAAACCGGGGGGGCGGGTTAGATTTCGTCAGGAAGCGTGAGTACGGTCGTCTGCGCTGGCTGGAGTACCCGGCCAAGACAAAAAACGATCGATAGTTATCGATGAGAGACGGAGGAATCGTGGCCCTTCCCCAGTTGACCGACGAGCAGCGCGCGGCCGCGTTGGAGAAGGCTGCTGCCGCGCGTCGAGCACGAGCAGAGCTCAAGGATCGGCTCAAGCGTGGCGGTACCAACCTCACCCAGGTGCTCAAGGACGCCGAGAGCGATGAAGTCCTGGGCAAGATGAAAGTATCTGCGCTGCTGGAGGCGTTGCCGAAGGTGGGCAAGGTCAAGGCGCAGGAAATCATGACTGAGCTCGAAATTGCGCCGACCCGTCGCCTGCGTGGCCTTGGCGACCGTCAGCGCAAGGCCCTGCTCGAAAAGTTCGGCTCTTAACCAGCAGCCGACGATGCAGGCCAGATGGCCTGTACGGGAACCGACCCAGGAGCGCCAGTGAGCGCCAGCGGGGGACCGGACACCGGACGCGTAGTCGTGCTGTCCGGTCCCTCCGCAGTCGGTAAGTCGACAGTGGTCCGGTGTCTGCGCGAGCGGATCCCGAACCTGCATTTCAGCGTCTCGGCCACGACGCGGGCACCGCGGCCGGGAGAGGTCGACGGCGTCGACTACCACTTCGTCAGTGCCGCCCGCTTCCAGCAACTGATCGACCACGGCGAACTACTCGAATGGGCCGAAATCCACGGGGGACTGCATCGGTCGGGCACCCTGGCCCAGCCGGTGCGGACCGCCACCGAGTCCGGTCTGCCAGTGCTCATCGAGGTGGACCTGGCCGGAGCCGGAGCTATCAAGGAAGCCATGCCAGAGGCGCTGAGCGTGTTTCTGGCACCGCCCAGCTGGGAGGATCTGGAGGCCAGGCTGACCGGTCGGGGTACCGAGACTCCCGAGGTCATCAAGCGCCGGCTGGACACCGCGCGCGTCGAATTGGCAGCCCAGGGCGACTTCGATGTGGTGGTCGTGAACAGTCGATTAGAGTCTGCGTGCGCCGAATTGGTATCCTTGCTGGTGGGAACTCTCCCTGACTCGCGTTGATCACTCCTCGTCGGAGAAGAGAGTCGGTGGATTTCTCTCGGAATTTCAGATTTGAGTCCCACCCGTTTCAGCCGTTCTAAACCGCCAGGAGATTGTTTACGTGACCATTCCGCAGTCCGACGCTTCGTTGGCAGCCGTCACCGCCGTGGATCAGTTCGATCCGTCGGCAGGTGGGCCGCGCGCCTACGACACCCCGCTGGGCATCACCAATCCGCCCATCGACGAGTTGCTGGACCGCGTCTCGAGCAAGTACGCGTTGGTGATTTACGCGGCCAAGCGGGCCCGGCAGATCAACGACTACTACAACCAGCTCGGCGAGGGCATTCTTGAGTACGTGGGGCCATTGGTCGAACCCGGGTTGCAGGAGAAGCCGCTCTCGATCTCGATGCGCGAAATCCACGCCGACCTGCTCGAACACACCGAGGGCGAGTAACGGGCCGGGCGCGCCATGGACAGTGAGCGCAGCAAGCGGGTCATCGTCGGCGTCTCCGGCGGTATCGCGGCCTACAAGGCCTGCACCGTTGTCCGTCAGCTCGCTGAAGCCGGCCATAGCGTCCGGGTCATCCCCACTGAATCCGCGCTGCAGTTCGTCGGCGCCGCCACCTTCGAGGCGCTCTCCGGAGCGCCGGTGCGTACCGGCGTATTCGAGGACGTCCCCGAGGTGCCGCACGTTCGTCTCGGGCAGCATGCCGACCTGGTGGTGGTCGCACCGGCCACCGCTGACCTGCTGGCCCGCGCCGTGGGCGGCCGGGCCGATGACCTGCTGACCGCCACGCTGCTCACGGCCCGATGTCCGGTGATGTTCGCGCCGGCCATGCACACCGAGATGTGGTTGCACCCGGCCACCGTTGACAACGTTGCCACCCTGCGCCGCCGGGGTGCTGTTGTGCTTGAGCCCGCCTCCGGACGGCTTACCGGCACGGACAGCGGTGCCGGCCGACTGCCCGAGGCTGAGGAGATCACCACGTTGGCCCAGCTGCTGCTGGAGCGTCACGATGCCCTGCCGTACGACCTCGCAGGCTGCCGGATGCTGGTGACCGCCGGCGGCACCCGGGAGGCGATCGACCCGGTGCGTTTCATCGGAAACCGCAGCTCCGGCAAGCAGGGCTATGCCGTGGCGCGGGTGGCTGCCCAGCGCGGCGCTGAGGTCACCTTGATTGCCGGGCACACTGCGGGCCTCGTCGAGCCCGCCGGTGTCAACGTGGTGCACGTCAGCTCCGCTGAGCAGCTCGGCGATGCGGTCTCCAAGCATGCTCCTGAAGCAAACGTGCTGGTAATGGCGGCAGCAGTGGCTGATTTCCGGCCCACCCAGGTCGCCACCGCCAAGATCAAGAAGACTTCTGACGCGCCGCCGACGATCGAACTGCTACGCAACGACGACGTGCTGGCCGGCGCGGTGCAGGCGCGCTCCCATGGCCAGCTGCCCAACATGCAGGTCATCGTCGGCTTCGCGGCCGAGACCGGGGACGCCAACGGGGACGTGCTCTTTCACGCCCGCGCCAAGTTGGCGCGCAAAGGCTGCGATCTTCTGGTCGTCAACGCCGTCGGTGACGGCAAGGCGTTCGAGGTGGACAGCAACGACGGATGGCTGCTGGCGGCGGACGGAACCGAGTCGGCGTTGCAGCACGGATCCAAGACGCTGATGGCGAGTCGTATCGTTGATGCGATCGCGATGTCCATACACGGGGGCACCGGATAAGACATCGGATAACGTGTGGCCGGGCAGCGTAGCCCGGTGCGCACCCCGAGGATTTGCAGAATGCCGGGTCAGTCCGGTTGGGTGAACGCAACAAGAATAATTCGCCTAACTAACGTTTAGGGTGCGAAAGGATACGAGTGTGAGCGAGAACGGTCGGCTGTTTACCAGTGAGTCGGTGACCGAGGGGCATCCAGACAAGATCTGTGACGCGATCAGTGACTCGGTGCTCGACGCGCTGCTGGCTGACGACCCACGCTCACGTGTCGCGGTCGAGACGCTTGTGACCACCGGGCAGGTCCACGTGGTCGGTGAGGTGACCACCACGGCGAGAGAGGCGTTCGCCGACATCACCAACACGGTCCGTGCGCGGATCCTCGATATTGGCTATGACTCGTCGGAGAAGGGCTTCGACGGCGCTTCCTGCGGGGTCAACATCGGAATCGGTGCTCAGTCGCCGGACATCGCCCAGGGTGTCGACACCGCCCACGAGGCCCGCGTCGAGGGTGCGGCGGACCCGCTGGACTCCCAGGGCGCCGGTGATCAGGGTCTGATGTTCGGCTACGCGATCGCCGACACTCCGGAATTGATGCCGCTGCCCATCGCGCTGGCCCACCGGCTGTCACGCAAGCTCACCGAGGTCCGCAAGAACGGCACGTTGGCGTACCTGCGGCCGGACGGAAAGACTCAGGTCACCATCGAATACGAGGACGACGTCCCGGTTCGGCTGGACACCGTGGTCGTCTCCACGCAGCACGCCGACGGTATCGACCTGGTGAAGACGCTGGATCCCGACATCCGGCAGCATGTGCTGCAGACCGTTCTCGACGAGCTTGCCCACGAGACCCTGGACTCCTCGTCGACGCGGGTGCTGGTCAACCCGACCGGCAAGTTCGTCCTGGGCGGGCCGATGGGCGACGCGGGCCTGACCGGCCGCAAGATCATCGTCGATACCTACGGTGGCTGGGCCCGTCACGGCGGCGGCGCCTTCTCTGGCAAGGACCCGTCCAAGGTCGACAGGTCGGCGGCGTACGCGATGCGCTGGGTGGCCAAGAACATCGTCGCCGCCGGGCTGGCGGAACGGGTCGAAGTGCAGGTGGCCTACGCAATCGGCAAAGCGGCGCCCGTCGGCTTGTTCATCGAGACGTTCGGCACCGCTACGGTCGACCCGGTCAAGATCGAAAAGATCGTGCCGGAGGTTTTCGATCTGCGTCCCGGCGCGATCATTCGCGATCTGGACCTGTTGCGGCCGATCTACGCGCAGACCGCCGCCTACGGCCACTTCGGGCGCACCGATATCGAACTTCCGTGGGAGCAGCTGGACAAGGTCGACGACCTCAAGCGCGCCGTCTAGCGCGACAGGCTGTCAGCCCTCGACAACCGGCGGTAACGGGTGGTCCGGGTCCAGCCCGGCCAGGCCGTCGATGCTCTGCTGATTACGGCCGATCGAGCGAGAATAGGCCGCCTCTGGTTGCTTGGCGTGGTAGGAGTCGAGCACCGGTCGGTCCTCGATGAGTTCGTAGTAGGGCACCGCAAACCCGCACGCGTCGGCGATCCTTTCGACGTCGACGACGATGGCCGCCCGGACGCCGGGATGCAGAGCCCCGAAATGGGTTCGGACGCGGGCGAATTCGTCATCGTCCGGGCGAAGGACCCGCCCGGTGCCGAACAGCCGCAGGATGCGCGAGTTGCGGCTGAACGAAACGAACATGAGGGTGATTCGGCCGTTGTCACGCAGGTGCGCAATGGTTTCGACGCCGCTGCCGAACAGGTCGAGATAGGCGACGGTGTGGTCGTCTAGAACCGCGAACGTGTCGCTGTAGCCCTTCGGGGAGAGATTGACTCGACCGCCTTCAGAAGGCGCGGTTGCCACGAAGAACATTGCCTGCGCTTCGATGAAGTCCCGGAGCGAGGAGTCGATGTGGGAGAACTCTTTCGCCATGGAATTACCCTAGCGGCGCCGAACCGCTGCTCCGGCTGCAGAGCGGCTAACTGGCGGTCGCCGCCGTAGAAGTCGAGCACCCGCGGGTCCATCACCCGACGCCACAGCAGTGGGAACAGCGCCAGCACCAACATTGCGCTGTATCCGTCCGGGAGTTGCGGTGCCTCTTCGACGTGGCGTAGCGCCTGGTACCGACGCAATGGATTGGCGTGATGGTCGGCATGCCGCTGCAGGTGGAACAAGAAGACGTTGGCGACCACCGAGTTGCTGTTCCAGCTATGGGAGGGTCGGATCCGTTCGTAGCGTCCGCTGGGTAGCTTCTGCCGCCGCAGGCCGTAGTGCTCCACGTAGTTGACGGTTTCGAGTAGGCCGATGCCGATGATCGCCTGCCCGATCAGCCACGGCAGGACGACGGGGCGAAACCAGATGGCGAGCACCGCGAAGAGCACGATGGTGAGTAGCCAGGCATTGAGCACATCGTTGCGAGGTGTCCAGCGGGATTTCGCATGACGGGCCCACCGTCGAGATTCCAGATTCCAGGCGGAGCGCACACCGCCGATAACGGATCGCGGGACGAAGGCGTACAAGCTTTCGCCCAGTCGTGAGCTGGCGGGGTCCTCGGGCGTCGCTACCCGGACATGGTGTCCGCGGTTGTGCTCGACAAAGAAGTGCCCGTAGCAGCTTTGGGCAAGTGCGATTTTGGAGAGGCGTTTCTCGGCGCTTTCTCGGGTGTGGCCTAATTCATGCGCGGCATTGATCGCGAGGCCGCCGATCAGACCGACTGTCGTCATCAGTCCGACCTTGTCGACGAAATCCATTGTCAGCCAACCGCCGCCGCTCCAAAGCCAGCAGGCGAGCACCAGCGACCCGTATTGATTCGGTACGTAGAGGTAAGTGGCCCAGCGGTACAAAGGGTCGCTTTCCAGTCGTGCGAGCACACTGTCTGGCGGATTCTCTCCGTCGGGTCCGAACAGGTGGTCCAGTGCGGGAATCACCCCAAACGCCAGGACCGGGCCGCTCCACCAGAACGCGCCCTGGCCGGTCACCCGCACCATCAACCACGAGACGACGACGAGTCCCGGGACGATCGCTCCCAGCAGCCAGAGGAACCGTTTCGGGTCCTTCCAGCTATGCGATGCGACCACGCCGACACCGTATGCACTTGGTTGTAATCCCACCCCTGTACAGGCCCGCTCCTCCATGAATAGTATGTTTCCCATACTTCTAGTACGTTTAAACATGAGTTATGTCAACATTGGGTTTCCAGCCGGAGGGGGCCATGACTACGGCATCGCGGGCATCGCGGGCATCGCGGGCATCGCGGGCATCGCGTGGGATGGCTTTCTCGCGGCGACGCTTTCTGGGTGCTGCCGCCGGTATTGCTGTAGGTGCCGCCGGCGCGGGTGCGCTCGAACTCGGCTGGCACCGTGACCCGACCGCCCCACCCCGATCCCACTACCGGGCGATCGTGGTGGGAAGCGGCTATGGCGGCGGGGTGTCGGCACTGCGGCTAGGGGAAGCCGGCGTCAACACCCTGATCCTGGAAAAGGGCAGGCTGTGGGACTCCGCCGACGCGGACGGCAAGCGCTTCTCGCGAATGCTGCCCGCAGACAACCGGGCCGGTTGGTTCACGTCCGTCCCGCCCAGCCTGGTGCCGTCGTTTCGCGGCATCTCGATGGCGCAGGTGGCCCAGCACGCGCCCTCTCCGCAGCCGGTTCAGGCCGGGATCTGCGACAAGGTGGTCCATGGCGCGCACACGGTCTTTCGCGGAACCGCCGTTGGCGGTGGGTCGCTGATCAACGCGGGGATCGCCGCGATTCCGACGCCGGATCAGGTCCGTACCGCCTTCCCGGATATCGACCCCGCCGTATTCCTGGGCACCTACATCGAACGCGCCAAGGCGATGCTGCGCATCAGCTATCGCGACATGGACTGGTTCGAGCAGACGCCGTGGTTCCAATACGCAAGGGTGGGAAGGCAATACGCGGCGGCAGCCGGCTACGGGGTCGACTACAACGGCAGCGCGTACTCGTTCGATTACATGAGAAGAGAAGAGGCGGGCCAGGTTCCACGATCGGCGCTCGATTTCGAGCAGCAGTACGGCAACAACTACGGCAGGGTCGGCAGTGTCGACCAAACATACATTGCTGCAGCTCTTGCGACCGGCAAGGTCACCCTCAAGCCACTCACCGAGGTCATCGGCATCCGGCGCGAACGCTCCGGCGAATTCGTGGTCTCCACTCGCGAGATCGACAGATTCGGCAAAGAAGTCCGCCGCGACGAAATCGGCTGCGATGAGCTGTATCTCGGTGCCGGAGTGCTCGGTACCACCGAACTCCTGCTGCGGGCAAGGGATACCGGGACGCTGCCTGACTTGAACGCCGAGATCGGACGTGGCTACGGGAACAACGGCGACATCATGGTCTCCCACATGCTGCAACCCGGTGATCCGGCGGGAACCCAGCAATCATTGCTGGGGATGATCAACATCGATGGCCGACACGATCCGGACAACCCGGTGTACGCCAGCGTGTTCTCGCTGCCGCTCCCGGTCGAGACACTCGCGTTGGGCTACTACGTCATGGTGCGGACCGGCGACCGTGCTGACATCGTCTACAACCCTGCTTCCAACTCGATCGCCGTCAACTGGCCGGACGACTACACCGATCACCTGCGGGCAAGGGCGCAACGAGTGTTCGACCGGGTGACGCACGCCAATGGCGTGGAGTATCGCGACGACCTATTCGAAGGCAAGGCCTTCGCGCCCAATACGGTTCACCCGATGGGTGGGGTTGTTCGAGGTAAAGCCACCGACGGCTACGGCAGGGTGAAGGGCTACGACAAGTTGTATGTCAACGATGCGTCGCTGCTTCCCGGCTACCTGGGCTGCAATCCGTTCATGTCCATCACTGCGCTGGCGGAACGCAACATCGAGGGAATCCTGCAAGGGCGCAAGTGACGTTTCGCCCAAACTGAAACCGTGCATACTCGCAGCGGCGAGTCGTGTGTCTGGTGTCAGTGTCGCGATGGCGCCCACACCGCGCGGCGCGGGACTACGCCGTGAACTGGTAATCGTCGAGATCGAACCGCCTACTGCGCCAATAGGCTTCGACAGTCGTAGTGGGACGTATCGGGACATCGCCATTCTTGTCGAAGTAGTAGCTGTTGGCCAGCCGGCAGCTGTCCTGCCAGAAGATCTGCCGATGCCGTTTGCTCATCATTTCGGCGAAGTACCGGGCGTTGGCCTCCTCGGTTACCTCGACCCTGGTGGAATGTTGGCGTCGGGCCCGTTTCAGGCAGCGCACGATGTGGTGGGTCTGTGTCTCGATGAGTGCGAAATACGACGATCCGACATAGCCGTACGGGCCGAACACGGTGAACATGTTGGGGAACCCGGGCACGCTGACGCCCTCGTAGGCCTGCAGACGATGTTCGTCCCAGAACCGGCTCAAGGACCGGCCGCCGCTGCCGGTGACCGCATAGGTCGGGACGCTGTCGGTGTCCATCACCTTGAAGCCGGTCGCCAGGATCAGCACATCGATCTGGTGGTTCTCGCCGTCCGTGGTGGCCACCGCGCCGGGGGTGATCTTGTCGATCGGCTCGGTGACCAGACGAACGTTGTCGCGGTTGAACGTGTCCAGGTAGGTGTTGTGGAAGCCCGGCCGCTTACAGCCCACGGCGTATTGCGGAGTGAGCTTTTCCCGCACCACCGGATCCTTGACCTGCTGCCGCAGGTAGCTGCGACCCGCTGCGGCCATCCTTTTGGCCAGCGGGAAGACGGTGAAGTACTGCGCGGGTATGGGGAAGGTCAACTCGACAAAAGCCTGGCTGAGCAGCCGCTGAAGTACATTCCCACCGGGAAAGCGCATCGCCCAGCGGGCCGCGGTCGGCAGCGGGACGTCGAACTTGGGAAAGCACCAGATCGGGGTGCGCTGAAACACGGTCAACTGCTCGACCATTGGTGCGATTTCGGGGATTATCTGGACGGCCGAGGCGCCGGTGCCGATGATCGCGACACGCTTGCCGGTCAGATCCTGGCTGTGATCCCAGCGCGCCGTGTGCATGGTGATGCCGTGGAACGAATCCACCCCGGCGATGTCGGGCATCTTGGGCTCGGTGAGCACACCGCTGGCGCTGATCAAGAACCTGGCGGTGACTTCGCCGCCCGGATCGGTCTGTACCCGCCACAGCTCGTGCTCGTCGTCGAACTCGGCCGAGATCACCTTGGTCTTGAAGCGGATGCGCGACCGGATCCCGTATTTGTCGACGCAGTGGTCGGCATACGCCTTGAGCTCGCGCCCGGGTGCATAGGTACGCGACCAGTCCGGGCTCTGCTCAAACGAGAACTGGTAGGAAAACGACGGAATGTCGACGGCGATACCGGGATAGGTGTTCCAGTACCAGGTTCCGCCGACCCCGTCGCCGGCCTCGAGCAGCAGGTAGTCAGACAGGCCGGCCTCGTCGAGCTTGATGGCTGAGCCGATGCCGGAGAATCCGGCGCCGACGATCAGGACGTGGTGGTCGGGCGTGATGCTCATGACGCCATCGTGCCCGACGTCGCCTTAGCCGTGTGCGCCCTGGTTGCCCAACAGGGTTCCGCGGGGGGAACCACCGTTTCTGCCACGCCGGCATTCAGCTGGCTGAAAGCGGATCCCGCAAAACACTAGAATTGTTGTCAACCAGAACCATTCACGGGTACAGCGCCTTCTTCAGCGCAGCCAGCCCGCGGTTGGTCGCCTCGGCGGCGGCGGGCACCACGATGGCGAAGTTGACGTAACCGTGCACCATATGCGGCTCGTTGCAGAACTCCGCCTGAACCCCGGCAGCGTTGAGCAACTCCGCATAGCGGGCGCCGTCATCGCGCAGCGGGTCGTGCTCAGCGGTGCCGATGAAGGCGGGGGCCAAGCCGGCCAGGTCGCCGTTGCCCGGGGCGAGGTTGGCAGGTAGCGCGGTGAAGTCGCTGAGCTCGAGGCCCGGGATGTACCACCTCAGGAAAGCCTCGATGACTTCGAGGTCCAGGATGTATGCGGTCGCGTTCTCGACAAAGGACGGCAACGACAGGTCACCGATGGTCGACGGGTACCACAACAACTGGAAGACCAGCGAGGGTCCGCCATTGTCACGTGCATTGTCGCGGGCCAGTTGCGCCATGATCGCTGCGATATTGCCGCCGGCGGAGTCCCCGGCGACGGCGATTCGGTTCGGGTCGCCACCCAGCTCGACGGCGTGCTCGCCGACCCAGCGCAGGGCCGCCCAGCTGTCTTCGACTCCGGCCGGCCAGGGATTCTCCGGCGCCAGCCGGTAGTCGACGGACACCACGATGGCGTCCGCGCCGACGGAATGGGCGCGGGCGACGGGGTCGTGGGTGTCCAGGCTGCCCAGCGCCCAGCCGCCGCCGTGGTAGTAGACGACGACCGGCAGGTCGTCCTGTTGCGCGGTCGGCGGCCAGTAGATCCGGACGGGAATGTCGGTGAGTTCGCCGTATCCGATCGTCCGATCCTCGGTCCGTAGATCCGGCAGGACTTCCGGCGGAAACTTCAGCGAAGCGAGGCTCGCACGGGCGACCTCGACGCCGTCGTCCGCGCAAAAGGTCATCGGGACAGCATCGAGCAGCATCTTGAAGATGGGATCAATACCGGGTCGGTTCGGCTCCGTCATAGATCTACCGTACAAACCGGCGGAGCTATCCGTGCAGCGCAACGCGCAACGCAGTTAACCCGCGATCCATCGCGGCGGTGGCAGCGGGTACTACACCGGCATAGCCGACGTAGCCGTGCACCATCGTCTCGGCGTTGTGCACCTCGACCGGGACGCCGGCCGCGGCCAACAGCTCGCCATAGCGGATTCCGTCGTCGCGCAACGGGTCGTGACCGGCGACGGCGATGTAGGCGGGGGGCAGCCCGGAGAGGTCTTGCGCCCGGCCGGGAGCCATGCCTGGCGGCGGGTCGGCCATGTCGAATTCGCCCGCGTACCAACGGGAGAAGTCGGCAATCGCCTTCGCGTCCAAGATCATCGCGGTGGCGTTTTCGGTAAACGACGGCAACGACGAATCCCACATCGTGGAGGGATACCACAAGAGTTGGAAAGCAATCGGTGGCGCAGCTTCAGCGCGGGCCCGCTGTGCAATGGCCGCGGCGATGGTGCCGCCTGCCGAGTCCCCGGCGAGCGCGATCCGGGAGGTGTCGGCACCGAGCTCGTGCCCCTGCGTAGCGACCCATCGCGTTGCGGCCCAAGCGTCTTCGACTGCGGCGGGGTAGGGGTGCTCGGGTGCCAGACGGTAGTCGACGGACACAACGATTGCGTCGGCGCCGACCGCATGCTGACGGGCCGTGCCGTCGTGAGTGTCCAGGTCGCCCATGACGAATCCACCGCCGTGGAAGAACAGCACCAGCGGCGCAGCGGCGCCGTCCCCGGAACCAGCTGGCGGCCAATAGATCCGAACATTGATCGCACCAGCGGGACCATCAATCGAGCGGTCCTCGACGCGCAGTTCGGGATGGAGCGGCCGACGCGGCAAATCACGTAACCGCTGTCGCACGGCGTCGATGCCGTCCTCGGTTGATAGCCGAAACGGAACCGCATCCAGTACCTTCAGCAGGATGGGGTCGACTCCGGGTCTGTCGTCGGGTGTGTGGTCGAAACTGGGCATGGAGGTACCGTACGCAGCTCGTCTGATGGTCGGTGGCTGGGTGGCCGCCGGCTGGGCGGGCATGGCCTACGGCGTCTACCTGACGGTGATCGCCCTGCGCATGCCGCCCGGAGGCGAACTCACCGGACAGTGGATGCTGCAACCGCCGTTCAAGGCGTCGATGGCGGTGTTGTTGGCCATCGCCGCGCTGGCGCACCCCATCGCCCGCGAGCGCCGCTGGCTGGTGCCCGCACTGCTGTTCTCGGCCAGCGGTGACTGGCTGTTATCGATCCCCTGGTGGACGATGTCTTTCATCTTGGGTTTGGGCTCGTTCCTGTTGGCGCACATATGTTTTCTGGGCGCACTGCTGCCGCACGCCGCTGTGTCACGGGGGCGCGTCGCGGCCGCCGTCGTCATGGTGCTGGGGACGGCGTCGATGTTGATCTGGTTGTGGCCGCACCTGAACAGTGGCAAAGAGAATCTGACCCTTCCGGTGACCGTCTACATTGCCGTGCTCAGTGCAATGGTGTGCGCGGCCCTGCTGGCGCGCCTGCCCACCATCTGGACCGCAGTCGGCGCGGTGTGCTTCGCGGCGTCGGACTCGATGATCGCGATCAGTCGCTTCATCCTGGGCAACGAGGCGTTGGCGGTGCCCATCTGGTGGTCGTATGCCGCCGCGGAGATTCTGATTACGGCCGGATTCTTCTTCGGTCGCGAACACCTGGTCGACAGCCGAGGCGGCGCTGCTGACACCGCTGTGCCCACCGAGAGCTAGTTGTCGGTGGGCCCAGCTACGGTGTACCCATCTTGACAAGAAAAACGTTGGGCAGCAGCGTATCTCGTGCTTCGGTCGGCACCCCGGCCGAGGTGGAACCGATTGCCCGGGTGCTTCCGATGTTGTCGGTGCCGCACCTGGATCGTGAGTTCGACTATCTGGTGTCGCCGGAGCAGTCCGACGATGCCCAGCCGGGTGTGCGGGTGCGGGTGCGTTTCCATGGCCGGTTGGTCGACGGATTTGTGCTGGAGCGGCGCAATGACACCGATCACCAGGGCAGGCTCGGCTGGCTCGATCGTGTCGTGTCCGCCGAACCGGTGCTCACGCCCGAGATTCGCAGGTTGGTAGAAGCCGTCGCAGCGCGCTACGCCGGCACCCGGCCGGACGTGTTACGGCTGGCAGTGCCGGCCCGGCATGCCCGGGTGGAGAAGGAACCGACCCGACAGGCCGGCGGGGTCCCGATTCTGCCGGTGTTGGCGCCCGTCGACCCGTCGGGCTGGGAGGTCTACGGCCGCGGCGGCCAGTTCCTGACCGCGCTGGCCGAGTCGCGGGCCGCCCGCGCCGTGTGGCAGGTGCTGCCGGGGGAGAAGTGGGCGGACCGATTCGCCGAGGCCGCCGCGCAGACTGTCGCCGCCGGACACTCGGCGCTGGCAATCGTGCCCGATCAGCGCGATCTCGATGCGTTGCATCAAGCTGCCGTGACCCGGATCGACGAAGACAGCGTGGTGGCACTGTCGGCCGGGCTCGGGCCCGCGACACGCTACCGGCGGTGGCTGGCCGCGCTTCGGGGTAGCGCCCGGGTGGTGATCGGGACCCGCAGCGCGGTGTTCGCGCCGGTGACCGACCTGGGTTTGGTCATGGTGTGGTCCGATGCCGACGACAGCCTGGCCGAGCCGCGGGCGCCGTATCCGCACGCCCGGGAGGTGGCGATGCTGCGGGCGCACCAGGCGCGCTGCGCAGCACTCATCGGCGGATACGCCCGTACCGCTGAAGCCCAAGCGCTGGTACGCAGCGGATGGGCGCACGACGTCGTCGCCCCCCGGCCGGTGGTGCGTACCCGCACGCCCCGGGTGGTTGCCCTCGATGACAGTGGATACGCCGAGGAACGCGACCCGGCGGCGCGTACCGCGCGACTGCCGTCGATCGCGCTGCGCACCGTCCGGGCGTCACTCGAAGCCGGAGCGCCGGTGCTGGTCCAGGTGCCGCGGCGTGGGTATGTGCCCTCGCTGGCCTGTGGTCGTTGTCGCGCGATCGCACGTTGCCGGCACTGCACCGGCCCGCTCGCGCTCTTGGAGCGTGGCGGTGGTGCGGTGTGTCGGTGGTGTGGCCGGGTCGACCCGGCGCTGCGGTGCGCCCGCTGTGGGTCGGATGCCGTGCGAGCGGTGGTCGTCGGGGCCCGTCGTACCGCAGAAGAGCTTGGCCGGTCGTTTCCGGGAACGCCGGTAATCACCTCGGCGGGTGATTCCATCGTGTCGGATGTTCCCGCGCAGCCCGCGCTGGTGGTCGCCACGCCGGGGGCCGAACCGTACGCATTGGACGGGTACGGAGCGGCGCTGCTACTGGATACCTGGGCGCTGCTGGGCCGCCAGGACCTGCGCGCGGCCGAGGACGCGCTGTGGCGGTGGATGAGCGCGGCCGCACTGGTGCGGGCTCGGGGTGACGGCGGCGTAGTCACCGTGGTCGCTGAATCCTCGCTTCCGACAGTGCAATCGCTGATCCGGTGGGACCCGGTCGGGCACGCCGACGCCGAGCTTTCCGCCCGCGCCGAAGTCGGTCTGCCGCCGAGTACACACATCGCCGCCATCGATGGCAGCGCCGAAGCGGTCAACGCGCTGCTGGACGAGGCACGGTTGCCTGATGACGCCGAACTGCTCGGTCCGGTGGAACTGCCGCCGGGCGCGCGTCGGCCCGCGGGCAACGCAGCGGATGTTTCCGTCATCCGGATGTTGTTGCGGGTTTCTCGCGAGGACGGCCTCGCATTGAGCGCGGCGCTGCGCGGGGCGGTCGGCGTACTCAGTGCCAGGCAGACTCATGCGCCGGTCCGAGTGCAGATCGACCCGCTACACATCGGTTGATGTTTACTCAGACTTCGCCGTTCGACTACAGAACCATGCTGACGAATACTGTATTCGTTAGAAACATTCGATGCATACGACTGTAGGGCGCTGTTACACTTTTTTACTGCAGCTAAGTACCCGGGAGGGGCCTCGATGACGTCTGAGAACACGGCGACCGCTGAAGAGTCGCTCGACGTGATCACCGATTCGTTGTTGACGGCATCTCGATTGCTGGTGGCAATCTCGGCTCATTCAATCGCGCAGGTCGACGACACCATCACATTTCCGCAGTTGCGCACGCTGGTGATCCTCTCCAATCGCGGTCCGGTGAACCTTGCCACCCTGGCGACTTTGCTGGGTGTGCAGCCGTCGGCGACCGGCCGAATGGTCGATCGGCTGGTCAGCGCCGGAATGATCGACCGTCTCCCACACCCGACCTCGCGGCGCGAGTTGCTCGCCGCACTGACCAAACGGGGACGCGAGGTCGTCGCGAAGGTGACGGCAAACCGGCGCGCCGAGATCGCGCGCATCGTCGAACAGATGCCGGTCGCCGAGCGTCATGACCTGGTGCGTGCGCTAACCGCGTTCACCGCTGCCGGCGGCGAGCCAGACGCCCACGTCGACATCGACCAGATGTAGGCGTCCGGCCGCGCTCAGCCCTTCTCGCAGGTGAGCAGTAGGTACTCCCATTCCATGACGCCACCGACCAGGTATGGGTCGGCGAGTTACACGGGTCGAAAGCCGAGGTTCCTAGACTGTCCGGGTGCGCCTCGTCTTTGCCGGGACCCCCGAACCCGCGCTACCCGCTCTGCGTCGCCTGATCGACTCGCCGCGCCACGACGTCATCGCGGTGCTGACCAGGCCCGACGCGGCGTCGGGCCGGCGAGGCAAGCCGGAGCCGTCGCCGGTGGCTCAGGAGGCGCTCGATCGCGGCATTCCAGTCCTGCGTCCGTCGAAGCCGAACTCGGCCGAGTTCGTCGCAGAACTGTCGGAGTTGGCGCCCCAATGTTGCGCGGTGGTGGCCTACGGGGCACTGCTCGGCGATGGGCTGCTCGCGGTTCCCCCGGACGGCTGGGTCAACCTGCACTTCTCGCTATTGCCGGCCTGGCGCGGCGCTGCGCCGGTGCAGGCCGCGATTGCGGCAGGGGACGCGATCACCGGAGCCACAACATTTCAAATCGAACCGAGCCTGGATTCCGGGCCCGTCTACGGCCTCGTCACCGAAACCATTCGGCCGACCGACACCGCGGGAGACCTGCTTGACCGACTCGCGATCTCCGGGGCGGCGCTGCTGTCGACGACGTTGGACGGCATCGCCGACCAAACGCTGACGCCGCGCCCGCAACCGGCTGACGGGGTCAGCCTCGCGCCGAAGATCACCGTGGAGCAGGCGCGGGTGCGCTGGGACCTGCCGGCGCAGGTCGTCGAGCGACGGATCCGGGCCGTTACGCCCAACCCGGGTGCCTGGACGCTCATCGGCGATCTGCGCGTCAAAGTTGGTCCGGTGCAACTTGATTCGGATTCGCCAGAACCCTTGCCGGCCGGTGCAATTCAGGTCGACCGTAAGAGCGTGTGGGTCGGCACTGCGTCAGAACCAGTGCGGTTAGGGCAGATTCAGCCGCCCGGCAAGAAGCCGATGAACGCTGCCGACTGGGCGCGCGGCGCCCGGCTTGACCCCGCGATCCGGGCGTCATGAGCCCAGGTCAGGACAAGCCCTACCGGAACCGGTCGGACCGCAAACCGGCGCGGCCGCAGAACCGAGCCCAGGGCCCCCGCCGCAAGCCCCTGGATCCGGCGCGCCGCGCCGCGTTCGACGCGCTTCGGGCGGTCAGTGAGCGCAGTGCCTACGCAAACCTGGTGCTGCCCGCGCTGCTGCGCGAACGCGGTATCACCGGCCGCGACGCCGCGTTCGCCACGGAGCTGACCTACGGGACCTGCCGGGCCCGGGGTCTGCTCGACGCCATCATCGGTGCGGCGGCCGGGCGGGACCCGGACACGATCGATCCAGTTCTGCTGGACCTGCTTCGGCTGGGCAGCTATCAGCTGCTGCGTACCCGCGTGGATGCGCACGCCGCGGTGTCGACCACCGTCGATCAGGCTGGGATCGAGTTCGATTCGGCGCGAGCGGGTTTCGTCAACGGTGTATTGCGAACCATCGCCGGCCGAGACGAGAAGTCGTGGGTCGATGAACTGGCTCCGCACAACGACGCGGTCGGGCGTGCGGCGTTCGTGCACGCCCATCCGCGATGGATCGCGCAGGCCTTCGCGGATGCGCTGGGCGCCGAGGCCGGAGAACTCGACGCCGCCCTGTCCAGCGACGACGAACGGCCACAGATGCATCTGGCGGCCCGGCCCGGGGTGCTCAGCGCCGCCGAGTTGGCCGACAAGGTCGCCGGCACGGTAGGCCGGTACTCGCCCTACGCGGTATATCTCGCCGGTGGTGACCCCGGACAGCTGGCGCCGATCCGCGACCGCCAGGCGCTGGTTCAAGACGAGGGCAGCCAGTTGGTGGCGCGGGCGTTGACGCTGGCTCCGGTCGACGGTGATGCCGGTCGGTGGCTCGATCTGTGTGCGGGTCCGGGCGGCAAGACCGCACTGCTGGCTGCCCTCGGCGTGCCATCGGGGGCCCGAGTGACCGCGGTGGAACCGTCCTCGCATCGTGCGGACCTGGTGCTGGCAAACATCCGTGGGCTGCCGGTTGAGGTGCTGCGGGTCGACGGACGGCACTCCGATCTCGAACCGGGCTTCGACCGGGTGCTGGTCGACGTTCCCTGCACCGGGTTGGGAGCGCTGCGGCGGCGGCCGGAGGCCCGCTGGCGGCGTCAGCCGTCCGACGTGCCCGCCCTGGCCAAGCTGCAACGCGAGCTGCTGGCCGCCGCCATCTCGTTGACCCGACCGGGCGGGCTGGTGCTGTACGCGACCTGCTCGCCGCACCTGGCCGAGACGGTGGGCGTCGTCGGCGACGCACTGCGCCGCCATCCGGTGGAAGCGCTCGATGCCCGACCGCTGTTCGAGCCCCTCACCGAAGGCCTGGGTGACGGCCCCTACGTGCAATTGTGGCCGCACCGACACGGCACCGACGCTATGTTCGCAGCCGTGCTGCGTCGGCTTCCCAAACATCAGTAGTGTGTCGCTCATGTCTGATAGGGGACCGCTGATAGCGCCGTCTATCCTGGCAGCCGACTTTGCTCGGCTGGCCGACGAAGCCGCCGCGGTGCATGGCGCCGACTGGCTGCACGTCGATGTGATGGACGGCCATTTCGTGCCGAACCTGACCATCGGCCTGCCGGTGGTGGAGAGCCTGCTGGCAGCCACCCGCATCCCCATGGATTGCCATCTGATGATCGAAGACCCGGACCGCTGGGCGCCGCCGTACGCCGAAGCCGGCGCCTACAACGTCACCTTTCACGCCGAGGCCACCGACAATCCGGTCGGGGTGGCCCGCGACATCCGGGCCGCGGGATCCAAAGCCGGAATCAGCGTCAAGCCCAAGACTCGGCTGGAGCCCTACCTGGAAATCCTGCCGCAGTTCGACACCCTGCTCATCATGTCCGTCGAACCCGGCTTCGGTGGCCAGAGCTTCATTCCGGAGGTGCTCAGCAAGGTGCGCACGGCCCGCAAAATGATCGATGCTGGAGAGTTGCGGATTCTGGTCGAGATCGACGGCGGGATCAACGAGGACAACATCGAACAGGCCGCCGAAGCCGGTGTCGACTGTTTCGTCGCGGGATCCGCCGTCTACGGTGCCGACGATCCGGCCGCCGCCGTCGAAGCCTTGAGGCGGCAGGCCGGCGCGGTGTCACGCCATCTGGGCCGGGTGAGCGGCGCATGAGCAGCGTCGAGCAGGTCAAAAGCATCGAGGAGGCCATGCGCCTCGCCATCGAGCACTCCTACCAGGTCAAGGGCACCACCTATCCGAACCCGCCGGTCGGGGCCGTGATTGTGGACCAGGAGGGCCGGGTCGTCGGCGTCGGTGCCACCCAACCGGCCGGCGGCGATCACGCCGAGGTCATCGCGCTACGCCGGGCGGGCGGTTTGGCCGCCGGTGGTATCGCGGTGGTCACCATGGAGCCCTGCAACCACTTCGGCAAGACTCCGCCGTGTGTGAACGCGCTCATCGAAGCCAGAGTGGGCACCGTGATCTATGGCGTCACCGATCCGAATGGGATCGCGGGTGGCGGCGCGGGCCGTCTGTCGGCGGCAGGCGTGCAAGTGCAGGCGGGCGTCATGGCCGAGCATGTGGCCGCCGGTCCGTTGCGGGAATGGCTGCACAAGCAGCGTGCCGGGTTGCCGCACGTGACGTGGAAATACGCGACCAGTATCGACGGCCGCAGCGCCGCCGCGGACGGATCCAGTCAGTGGATCTCCAGTGAGGCAGCCCGCGCAGACCTGCACCGCCGCCGCGCTCTCGCCGACGCGATCGTGGTCGGCACCGGTACCGTCCTTGCCGACGATCCGGCCCTGACCGCCCGGCTGCCGGACGGTTCGCTGGCTCCGCAGCAGCCGCTGCGCGTGGTGGTCGGCAAGCGCGAAATACCGTCGGAAGCCAAGGTGCTCAACGATGATTCGCGCACGATGGTGATCCGCACCAACGATCCCGTGGAAGTGCTCCGGGCATTGGCGGACCGCACCGACGTGCTGTTGGAAGGCGGCCCGACGCTTGCCGGCGCCTTCCTTCGGGTTGGGGCGATCAACCGGATCCTGGCGTACGTCGCCCCGATTCTGCTGGGCGGTCCGGTGACGGCCGTCGACGACGTCGGGGTGTCCAGCATGGCGCAGGCGCTGCGCTGGCAATTCGACAGCGTGGAGCAGGTCGGACCAGACCTGCTGCTCAGCCTGGTGGCTCGGTAGCCCTCCGCGCCGGGACTTCGGCATTGACGGCCGGTTGCGCCGGCGTGACGGCTGGTGCCTCGGCATCGACGAGCGGCTGCGCGGGCGAGCCGGCCGGCCGCTCAGGCTCGACGGTCGGTTCCTCTTCCGCGTGCTCGCTGCGGCCGCTGATCAACAGCCCCAGCAGGGCTCCAACCACACAAATAACCACGGTGGCCTTGAAGATGTCGCCGTACATCTGGGCGAATGCTTGCAGGTACATGTGACCTTGGGCGAGCACACGTTCCAGCACGCTGGCGTCGGGCGGGATGGAGGCCGACAAGCCTGCCAAAATCTGGTTGAAGCGGTACAGGCCCCAAGCGCTCAGTGCTGCCACGCCGATCAACATGCCGGTCATCCGGGCCACCACGACCGCTGCCGAGGCGATGCCGTGTTGTGCAGCGGGGACTACCCGCAGGGCTGCCGACGACAACGGGCCGATCACCAGTCCGAGTCCGATACCGGCCACGAGCAGGTCCGTGTGCACCGCCGGCACCGAGAAGAGTCCGAAGATGCTGTGTCGACGGTCCATCAGGTCGGCTCGCCAGTACGAGATCAGCCAATATCCGCCGGCGGCGATGAGCATGCCGACGAACACGACCCCCCGGTCACCCACCCTGGTGGCGATCCAACCTCCGGTGACCGCGCCGATAGGTAGGGCGATCAGGAACCACAACAGCAGGCCGGCCGCCTGGTTCTGGCTCATTTGCAGCACGCCCTGCCCGAACAACTCCACATTCACCAGCGTCACCATCAGTGCCGCACCGGCACAGACGGAGGTGCCCAGTGCGGAGAGGAACGGCCGGAAATGCACACCGGCCGGTTCGATCAGTCGGGTACGTGCGAAACGCTCCCAGACGAAGAACGCCACCGCGGCGACAAGCGCCCCGATCACCAGGGGCAAACCGTAGCTCGGCAGCACTTGTTTGCCGTCGGGGTTCGGGTTGTATAGCCCGATCACCGCGAGGCCCAACGCGGCCGCCAGGAGCAAACCACCGGTCAGGTCGATCTTCTCGGCCTTGATGCTGCGGTCGTGGGACGGCAGGCTGAAGTGGATCATCAGCATGGCGAGCAGGGTCAACGGGACGTTGATCCAGAACACGTCACGCCAATCGTGGAACAACCACACGATGAAGATCCCGTAGAGCGGACCCAGAACGCTGCCGAGTTCCTGCGCGGCCCCGATGCCGCCGAGCACGCCGGCGCGATTGCGCTGGGACCACAGGTCCGCGCCCAGTGCCAGAGTCACAGGCAGCAACGCACCGCTGGCGATGCCCTGAATGGTGCGACCCACGATCAGTACATGGAATGCCCTGTTGGGGTCGGGGGCGAGGAGGATGTAATCGCCCATCTCCAGGTTCCAGGCGCCTATCTGGACAGACAGCGCAGTGACCACCGATCCGACGATGAACATGATCAGGCTGGCCTGCAGCACGAACTTACGGCCGAACCGGTCCGACGCCCTGCCCAGCAATGGCATCGCGGCGATGTAGCCCAAGAGGTACATCGTGATGATCCAGGTGATCCGTTGCAGCTGGTTCACCGGGATGCCGACGCTGTTCATGATGTCGCGCATGACCGTGACCACGACATAGGTGTCCAGGGCCCCTAGCAGTACCGCTAGGCTGCCCGCGCTGATTGCGACTCGACGTCCTGCTTGCATGATCGTCAGCTCACCGGGGGCTTGCTGACCGGGACCTGCTGGCCCCAGTTCGACAATGTCATCTGGACCGAATTGCCCGTGCCGCGTTCCAACTGGGCCTGCACCAACTGGTGATCGCCGGTCTCCTGAACCCAGATCTTGGCCGGTACCGCATCCGATGCACTGAATGGCGGCGCAATCGCATTCACTGCTTGAGCGGTGACCTTTCCGCTGATGCGGACGGTGCTCTGTCCGTTGATGGTGTCCCGCCCTTCAGCCTTGGGCTCGGTGAAATTCGCCAATATGTTGGCCAGGCCGTTGTCCGGGCTCAGGATCTGCGAAGGGTCGTAGACGTCGGAGGCCTTGCCGAAATCGCTCCACTTGTTCGGCGTGAGTGTCGCGTACAGGATCCCGTCGAACACCACGAAGTCGGCGTCGATGTCCGACCCGGCGAACGTGAGCTTGACGTTCCCCTTCGCGGCCGTGGGATTGGTGTCGAGGTCGCCCGTCAGTGTCTTGATGGACAGGCCCGGGATCTTGCCGTTCACGGTGAGCACGATGTGGGCACTTTTGACGGCCTTGGTGGCCTCGGTGGCCTGCTTGACCAATGTCGTCGCGTCGGGCAGTGGCCCGCCGCTGCTGCTCTTCTTGCTGATCGAGCAGCCGGCGACGAGCGTAGTCGCGACGCTCAGCGCGGCTAGGACAGCGAAAAGACGGCGGCGTTTTTGCATACCCTGCATCGTAGAGGGTGCCCCGGACTCGGCCCGGGAGCCAGGCGGGTGCAAGTGTCGGTCGACGGTCATTAACCTGGTGCGATGTTCACCGGAATTGTCGAGGAACTCGGAGAGGTGACCGGCCGGGACGCCTTGGCCGAAGCCGCGCGACTGATCATTCGCGGTCCCGTCGTCACCTCCGACGCCGGCCACGGCGATTCGATCGCCGTCAACGGAGTGTGCCTGACGGTGGTCGAGGTCCTGCCCGACGGCCAGTTCAGTGCCGATGTGATGGCCGAGACGCTGAACCGGTCCAACCTGGGCGAATTGCGGCCCGGCAGCCGGGTGAACCTGGAGCGCGCCGCCGCGCTCAACAGCAGACTGGGCGGCCACATCGTGCAGGGGCATGTCGACGGGACCGGCGAAATCGTCGCCCGCACGCCGTCCGAGCACTGGGAAGTGGTGCGGGTCCAGATGCCCGCCACGGTCGCGCGCTATGTCGTGGAGAAGGGCTCGATCACCGTCGACGGGATATCGCTGACCGTCTCTGGGCTGGGTGCCGAACCTCGGGACTGGTTCGAGGTTTCGCTGATTCCGACCACCCGTGAGCTGACCACGCTGGGCTCTGCCCCGGTGGGCACCGAGGTGAACCTGGAGGTGGACGTCATCGCTAAGTACGTCGAGCGGCTGATGACGACAAAATAGTCATCTACCAGCAGGTGTCCTATAAACTGTGACTCATGTCACATCAATAAGCCACGTCTGATTGACATACCACGGCACCGTGCCGAATTTCTCGGGAAACCACGATCTGTCATATCCGCTTACGCTTCGTGATGGTTCTTGCCCTTCAACGTTTACCGTCAACTTGCTGGAAAAGCCCCACTCCGCCGAAGCGCTGACAGCAGATCCCGCAGGCAAGGTGAAGTCAGCCGCCAATTTTCCTGACTTTACTGTTGTGAACAACACCTTTTCGCGGATATAGACCTCGATGTGATGGGCACCCGGAGCGATCGGAATGCTCGCCGTTTGCGCCCACTCGCCGCTGTGCTCCACGCCATCTACGACAACGTACGGCACCTTCCTTTTAAGGGCCACCTTTTGACCCTGCCGCATTGCCGCAGCATCAACGGTTCGTGCGTTTCCCGCGACGTCCCATGCAAAAGAGATATTCAGTTGCTGCTCTACGTTGCTCACGTCAGGATCGTAACCCACGAAAGCCGAACCTGCGGTGTCAGTTCGTTCCGCACTCGAAGGCGCTGATCAGGCGATTTGCCTGTGTCTGACACTCGAATGTGCTCGGCCGCGCGCAGTCATGGGTTGCGTCGAATCGCTCAAAAGTTGCGGGTCCCAGCGTAGGTCAAATGACTTATCAGACGCAGCTATAGAAGCTCTATCGGAGACGATACTGACCGAAGCCCACTGCTCCCAGGATAGAAAGCTCTACTAGCGAGTGAGCCGCAACCGCCGCGGTGTTCATGCCTTTCGGCGTTAGACATCCCAGGTCTGTAAGTTGTCAAGCCGCCGCGGATCCCAGGTCTGTAAGTTGTCAAGCCGCCGCGGATTGTCGGTGTGCCCAGGCTTTATGTTCGTCGTAGTGGGTGTGGTGGCGAAGG
>JAVROG010000363.1:0-5637 GCA_032162865.1 Mycobacterium sp.
GCCAGGGGAGTGGGTGCCGACATGCTCGGCAGGACCGGTGCGCTGCTGATCGACGTGGCGATCGACACCGTGCCGCGTGGTTACCGCATCGTCTCGCGGCCCGGGGCGGTGCTGCGCAGGGCCATCAGCATGCTCGATGAGGACATGGACGCCCTGGAAGAAGCATGGGAGGTTGCGGGGCTGCGCGGCGGCGACCGGGTGGTCAAGGTGCAGGCCGCCGGACCCGTCACGCTGGCAGCAGGGTTGGAACTGAGCAATGGCCATCGGGCGATCACCGACCCGGGGGCGCTGCGCGACCTGGCGGCATCGCTGGCCGAAGGTGTTGCCGCACAACGCGCTACGTTGTCTCGGCGACTGGACACCCCGGTGGTCGTGCAGTTCGATGAACCGACGCTACCGGCGGCATTGGGCGGACGGCTGACCGGTGTCACCGCGCTGAGCCCGGTGGCCCGGCTCGACGAGGCGGTGGCAGGTGCACTGCTGCAAACCTGCGTCGAGACCGTCGGTGCGGACGTTCTGCTTCATAGCTGCGCTCCAGATCTTCCATGGGACTTGTTGCAGCGCAGCGGAATCAGCGCATTATCGGTGGATGCCAGCACGCTAGGGGCCGCGGACCTGGACGGTATCGCAGCATTCGTCGAATCGGGTCGCACCATCGTGTTGGGCGTCGTCCCGGCTAGCGCTCCGGAGCGGCGACCGTCGGCCGAGGAGGTGGCTACCGCGGTGGTCGCAGTGACCGATCGGCTCGGCTTCGGGCGCTCGGCGCTGCGCGACCGTGTCGGCGTGTCCCCAGCCTGCGGTCTGGCCGGCGCCACGCCGCAGTGGGCCCGCACCGCAATCGGGCTCGCCCGCAAGGCTGCCCAGGCGTTCGCCGACGACCCCGAAGCCATCTAGGCAACCTTTTGGTTGCATTTCCAGCGTCAGGCTGGTTGAGTGATATGCAACCAGGAGGTTGCTTATGAACACTGATCGGATCGAAAAGCAGGTCTTGCTGCGGGCTCCGCTGGAGCGGGTGTGGCAGGCAATCAGCGACCCCGAGCAGTTCGGACGCTGGTTCGGCGTCCGCTTCGACGGGCCATTTGTCCCAGGGGGTTCCGTCACCGCGGCAATGACCCCGACCACCGTCGACGATGATGTCGCCAAGCGTCAGGAACCCCACGCGGGGCACCGGAGCACCTGGCAGATCGTCGCGGTGGAGCCGCAACGGCGGTTCGCCTACCGGTGGCACCCGTTCGCGATCGAATCGGACGTCGACTACGACCGGGAGCCCACCACATTGGTGGAGTTCACTCTGGCCGAGACGTCCGAGGGGGTGCTGCTCACCATTGTCGAATCCGGTTTCGACACGATCCCCGAGTCGCGTCGCAACGACTCGTTCGAGGCCAACTCCGAAGGCTGGGCGATCCAGACCGACCTTGTGCGCCGTTACCTGGCCCAAAATCAGACTCAGAAACAGACACTGTGAGCGCCAACGGGGTCGTCGACGCGCCCCTCTTCGATGCGCTCGGCGACCCCAATCGGCTGCGGATCATCGTGCGGCTGTGCGACTCGGGACCGAGCTCGACATCCCAACTCACGCAGGCGATTCCGGTCACCCGCCAGGCGGCCAGCAAGCATCTTCTGCTGTTGGAATCCGCGGGACTGGTCACCAGCTCACGACACGGGCGCGAACGGATCTGGACCGTACAGACCGAACCGCTGACCCGGGCCAGTGACTACCTCGCACACTTGTCGCGCCGGTGGGACGCTGCGATCGACCGGTTGCGGGCGTTTTTAGAGGATTAAGGACCTGACGGAGCCGAGTCGACCGGGGCCAGCAGCGGTAGCAGGAGATTGCGCGTGATTCCGCGGAGATAGGGATCGTCCATCTCGAGATCGGGTGGGGCGTTGGACAGTGAGTGGGAGAGCCGGATCATGGCGGTCGCTACCGCGTCCAGGCTGGCGGCGGTGTAGTTGGACGAGTCCGGCGCGCGCCGGAGTGCTTTCCGCGTGATTTTGATCGCGTATTCGAGCAGCAGGCCCGCCTCCGGGCCCACCACGTACGCCATCGCGGAACGCGGGTCGCGTTGGAACAGTGCCTGCAGGATGTGCTGTTCGCGACGAAGGGCGACTCCCGCCAAGAAGCCCTCCTCGACTCGTGAGCGCACGGTGTCAGCGGTGATGGCCAGTCCTACGCCGTTGAGGTAGCGCCTCGTCTCGCGCCTCATCACCGCCCTGGCCAGCGCATCCATGGTTTCGAATCGCTCAGACACGGTCATGCGGTCGACGCCGAGCTGTTCGGCCACGCTGTCCAGACTCGAACGCTGCACGCCGAGTTCGCGAAACTCACTCAGCGCCGCATCGAGGATGCGATCGGTGATTTCGTCGGGCTCAACATGCGCGCGGCGGCCGTCCGACGAACGGTGCATCGGGCGTCGCGGTGCCATCGTCAAACTGTAATCCCAACGAACCGCGCGCCTTGATTTCACCGCCCCGTTGTGTGTGCAGTGCTCGGTGACGTGTCGGAATGCTCGGCTAGCCTGCGAGGGTGAGCTCCGCAGAGGCTGATCAGACCGCTCCCGAGGTGTTGCGGCAGTGGCAGGACCTGGCCGAGGAGGTTCGCGAACACCAGTTCCGCTACTACGTGCGCGACGCGCCGATCATCACCGACTCGGAGTTCGACCAGCTGCTGCGCCGGCTAGAAGCACTCGAGAAACAGCATCCCGAGTTGCGCACGCCCGACTCACCCACCCAGTTGGTCGGTGGCGCCGGCTTCGCGACGGATTTCGAGTCGGTCGACCACTTGGAAAGAATGCTCAGCCTCGACAACGCCTTCAGCTCAGAGGAACTCGGCGCCTGGTCCACCCGGATTCACGCCGAGGTCGGCGATGACGCGCACTACTTGTGCGAACTCAAGATCGACGGCGTGGCATTGGCGCTGGTCTACCGTGACGGTCGGCTGACTCGGGCGGCGACTCGTGGCGACGGTCGCACCGGTGAGGACGTCACACTCAATGCTCGAACCATTGACGAAATCCCCCTTCGGCTGACAGCCAGCGACGATTACCCGCTGCCCAAAGTTCTTGAGGTACGCGGCGAAGTCTTTTTTCAGGTGGCGGACTTCCAAGCGCTCAACGCGAGCTTGGTCGAGGCGGGCAAGGCGCCTTTCGCCAATCCGCGCAATAGCGCAGCGGGATCGCTGCGCCAGAAGGATCCGGCGGTCACCGCTCGCCGAAAGTTGCGGATGATCTGTCACGGATTGGGTCATACCGAAGGTTTTCGCCCGGTCACCCAGCATGACGCGTACCTGGCGCTGCGGGCCTGGGGCCTACCGGTTTCCGAGCACACCAGACTGGTCGACGACATGGCCGGCGTGCAGGAGCGCGTCGATTACTGGGGCGAGCATCGCCACGAAGTAGCCCATGAAATCGATGGTGTGGTCGTCAAAATCGACGAGGTGGCGCTGCAGCGCCGGCTCGGGTCCACGTCACGGGCGCCGCGCTGGGCCATCGCCTACAAGTACCCGCCCGAGGAAGCGCAGACCGAACTGCTCGACATCAAGGTGAACGTCGGCCGCACCGGGCGGGTCACACCGTTCGCATTCATGACGCCGGTGAAGGTTGCCGGGTCGACGGTCAGCCAGGCGACGCTGCACAACGCCTCGGAGGTCAAGCGCAAGGGCGTGTTGATCGGCGACACGGTGATCATCCGCAAGGCCGGCGACGTGATCCCCGAAGTCCTGGGGCCCGTGGTGGATTTGCGCGATGGTTCCGAACACGAATTCGTCATGCCCACAACATGTCCCGAGTGCGGAACGACCCTGGCACACGAGAAGGAAGGCGACGCCGACATCCGTTGTCCCAATGCCCGCAGCTGCCCAGCGCAGTTGCGGGAGCGGGTATTCCACGTCGCCAGCCGAAACGCCCTCGACATCGAGGTGCTGGGCTACGAGGCCGGCATCGCGCTGCTGCAAGCGCACGCGATCACCAGTGAGGGCGACCTTTTCGGCCTCACCGAGGAAGAGCTGTTGCGCACCGAGCTCTTCAAGACCAAGGCCGGAGATTTGTCGGCCAACGGAAAACGGCTGCTGGCCAACCTCGACAAGGCCAAGGCGGCCCCGCTGTGGCGGGTCCTGGTGGCGTTGTCGATCCGCCATGTCGGGCCGACGGCGGCCCGGGCCCTGGCCACCGAGTTCGGCAACCTGGCCGCCATTCGCGAGGCGTCCACCGAAGAGCTGGCCGCAGTCGAGGGCGTGGGAGCGACCATCGCCGCCGCAGTCACCGAGTGGTTCACCGTCGACTGGCACCGCGAGATCGTGGACAAGTGGCAAGCGGCCGGCGTGCGGATGGAAGACGAACGCGACGAGAGCGTGCCGCGCACCCTGGCCGGGCTGACCATCGTGGTCACCGGGTCGCTACCGGGTTTTTCCCGTGACGACGCCAAGGAGGCAATTGTGGCCCGCGGCGGCAAGGCCGCCGGCTCGGTGTCGAAGAAGACCTCCTACGTCGTGGCCGGCGACGCACCAGGGTCGAAGTACGACAAGGCCGTCGAACTCGGCGTGCCCGTCCTCGACGAGGACGGATTCCGAAAACTGTTGGCGGACGGGCCTCCTGACACCGAAGCGCCAGAAGCTACCGAAAAATGACATAGTAGGTGATGCCGTTCTATCAATGCCTCGTCCCGGCGGGATCGCTTTCCGGCGTCACACGCGCCGAGTTAGCCGAAGCCATCACTGACATTCATTCCACCGTCACGGGTGCGCCGCGCGGATTCGTCAACGTGGTGTTCCTTGAATACGAACCGGGCACCTACTTCACCGCCGGCAAACCCAACACGTGCTCGGCGATCAGCGGCACCATTCGCGCCGGCCGAGATCGCGAGACGCGAGGCAGACTCCTCACCGGACTGTCGCAGGCGTGGGTGTCGATCACCGGCCAGGACGCGCGCTCGCTGCTGATCGGACTGAATGACATCGACCCCACCTCAATCATGGAGGCCGGCCTGATCATGCCGGCCCCCGGCGAAGAGGCGGAGTGGCTTGAGCGCAACCAAGAGGTGCTCGGCGAGCTGCTCGCCAGCCAATAGGTGCTTCGGCACCACTCTGAACAGCAAGCCAAGACGGCCCCTACTTGCGCGATGGTTCTATCGTGGGCGCTATGACCCAGACTGCCGACCCGTCCGCGGGCACGTCGCCGTGGTCACCCCGCGAGGCCGAGTTGCTTGCGGTGACGTTGCAGTTGCTGCAGGAGCACGGCTACGACGGGTTGACGGTGGATGCCGTCGCCAACACCGCCCGTGCCAGCAAGGCGACGGTGTACCGGCGCTGGCCTTCGAAGGCCGAGTTGGTGTTGGCGGCATTCACCGAGGGAGTCCGGCTGGTCGCGGTGTCGCCGAATACCGGAACACTGCGGGGAGATTTGCTGAAGCTTGGCGAAGTCTGCAGCCAGCACGCCCAGCAGCACGCGAGCACCATCCGGGCGGTGCTTGTCGAGATCTCGCGTCATCCGGCGCTCAGCGACGCGATGCAGCACGAGTTCCTTGATCAGCGCAAGGCCTTTATGCAGCACGTCCTGCGGCAGGCCGTCGACCGGGGTGAGATCGCCGAAGCCGCCATCACAGAAGAACTTTGGGACCTGCTGCCCAATTACCTCATCTTCC
>JAVROG010000364.1:0-2773 GCA_032162865.1 Mycobacterium sp.
TAGCTCGGCCATAAAGCGTTGCGGACTTCGGTCATGGTGGAGAAGCGGTTGTACATCGCCGCGGGGTCGCGTTGGGCTTCCCACGGGTAGCTCCAAGTCCAATAGATGCTGATGCGCCGTCCGCCGGTGTGTGGACGCGAGACATGGCTTTGGTTGTAGGTTCGCGCCGCAGGAAGTTGGCCCATGGTGGATCCTTACTGTGATCAGTCGAGCGCCGCGAGGTCACGCATTGCGTTGATGCCGGGCAGGAAGAAGTACGCCCCACCCGTGAGGGTGGTGAACGCCGGCAACCCTTTGAGGGTTTTGCGGATCGGCCGATTGGGGATTTTGAATTCCATTGTCCCGTCCTGGGTTCCGCATATCGGATCGTGCTCGTTGCCGAGTTCGTGGAAGGTGCGGTCGTTGATCCACACGTTCTGCGCGAACTCGAATTGACGGACCAGGCTGGCGCAGATGATGAACGCGGCGATGCCGCGATCCACACCGTCGTCGGGGGCGCCCTCGGGCAATGCAGGACCGTAGGTAGCGCCGCGGCGAATTATCCTGTGCCGGTTCATGTTGTGCGCAGTGTCGCGCGGGTTGAGGCGTCGCGCGTGCGCTCCCAGCGGGCATGCATACCCGAGCGGATCCATCTCCTTATAGTTGAAGTCGTTGTTGCGCATAGGGTCCGCACCCAGCTCGGGATCATCTCTATCCGGTGCCAACACCAGTGGGGCACCGCTGCGCCAGCGACCCATGAACTTCGCGGCGAGCAGTTCCTGATCGTCCGGCGTGTCGGCGTGCTCTTGCAGATACTCGCGGAACAGTGCGACGTGCTCCTGCAACCGCCGGTAGGCCATGTAACTTCCATTGCGGGACAGCCCTTCTGGCTGCGGCAGATCGGGTGACCCGTGCTCGTCGGGATAGCCCAGGATGAACTCGCCCGGCTTCAGCGGCGCGCCCGACCCCGGCGTGGGCTCTTCACCGGAGCCCTCGATCACCGGCTGCGACAACCTGTCCCGGAAGCCGAAGTGATCGTGTGCGTAATTAAACGGCGGCGTCGCGTTCAAATCCAACACCGACAGACTGCGCACACCAGCGCACCGGGCCACGAGCTTGTCGTGTTCGCCGGTGGCCCGCGCATGTTCGGCGTCATCGCGCGCGAACAGGATCGCGATTGCGTGCAGGCCACCGGCTGCCAGACCGCCGACCCAGTTGTCGGGGTGGTTGGTCCCGGTATCGCCCAAGATGTCTGCCCGAGCCGCCATGCCCTGGCGAAACGCCTCGGGAAAACTCGCGAGGGATTCGTCGGAAACTCCGAGTGCTCGCAGGCCCTCCCACGTGAATGCCAGCGTGATCCGCCGCTTCGTGCTGTCCATCGAGGCTTGCGCCGTCGCCGCCGAGTCGACCCTGTCGATCAGCTCGGACAACCACGCACGGCCGCCGGCCGGGTCGTCGAACGACAGGAACTCGTAGCGCCCCGTCATCGCCGGCGTGCGGGTCAGCAGGATGTGCTGAATGTCGTCCAACTCAAGCATCGGTGCAAATTTCGACGCGCATCACTGCATCTGGTCGAGCATGTCGGAGAAGGCCGCTTTAAGCCGCAGCGCCTTTTTGATCTCGTCGGCGGTGACGTAGGGGTACTCCCCGTACTCCAGGAAACTGGGGCACTGGTGCTCACGAACGAATTTCACGAAGGCGTCTGGATTCTCTTTCCAGTCCTCGGGGAATCCCTCGAGGTTGGTGAACACGGTGGTGATCCCGGTGGCGCTGAACAGCGCCACGGCATCCTCGGTGTACTTGTCGAAGTCGGTGTCGAAGATGCCCTGGTACTGAAAATGCAGCCCCGAGCCGACGTCGAACAGCACCCACCGCAAGTAGTGCAGCCGCAGGGGCGCGAGCACGTCGGGACTACCGGCAATCGCTTCCTCGATCTGCTTGCCGTACGCGCGGACAGCCTCCTCGCGCCCCTCCTTGACCTTCGCGATGATCGAGAAGCCGTAGCAGGCAGGAGTTCTCGGGTAGATCGGACCGTACCTGCCCCGCTCGAGTTCGAAATAACCCTCCTTGGGTATGGCCTTCGCCGCCGGCTTGCTCCAGTCATGATCGCTCGTCGGCATCCTGAACTCCCTCTGGGCTATTCGTGCGAACACTACGCCCCGACCGCGCCTGCTGGATTAGTTCTTCGACGGTCATGCGGCCAGCCCGCCGCCGTTTGCGTCGGTGCTATCCAACCGGTTCCGTCGGTCCATCTTTGCCACGTCTCAGTTCCTCGAACAGCCCTGCCCGGACCAACAGCAAGCCGCTGACCATCAGCACCCAGACGGGGAACGCCATCGTGATCCACATGCTGATATCGCTGGCCAACAGCAATGAAACAGCCGCTAGATAGCTCAGGCCGACCAGCCACCGTGGCATCAAGCCCGTCCGAAGCCAGATGGTTGCCAGCGACATCATGAACACCGCACCCATCCGGACGGCATAGGTCTGACTGGCGGCCAGCATTAACGCCTTCCCGAACCGGATCGTCTCCGCATGCGCCGACGGATCGGCCACCCCGCCGTTAGTGGCCGCCAAGCCGGCGGCCGCGGCGGTTGCGACGAACATCATTGCCAGGAACAGCACCCCGCTGCAGATGAAGACCGACGCGAAGAACTTGTCTTCATAACGCCCTAACCCGTCGCGGACCACCCCGATGAACCACAAAAAGCTGATGCCCGCGAACGGCATCAGCGTCCTCGCGGTCGTGATGCCGCTGCGGTGATTGTTCAGCCATTCGGACGAATCCGCTGTG
>JAVROG010000365.1:0-3665 GCA_032162865.1 Mycobacterium sp.
CGGCGCCGTGGTAGCTCGCATACATCGCGGCCATCACCGCCAACAGCACCTGGGCGGTGCAGATGTTGCTGGTCGCCTTGTCCCGGCGGATGTGCTGCTCGCGAGTCTGCAGCGCCAACCGGTAGGCAGGTGACCCGTCGGCGTCGACGGAGACGCCGACCAGCCGGCCGGGCAGTTGGCGGGCATGCTTGGCGTGTACCACCAGGTATCCGGCATGCGGGCCGCCGAATCCCATTGGCACGCCGAAGCGTTGAGTGTTGCCGAACGCCACGTCGGCGCCGATCTCCCCCGGCGAGGTGATCAACGTCAGCGCCAGCAGGTCCGCGCCGAGGGCCACCAACGCAGCGCGGTCGTGCGCCTCTGAGACCAGCGCCGACCAGTCGGTGACCCGGCCGCTGGCGCCGGGCAGCTGCGCGATGACACCGAAGAACTCGCCTCCGTCCGGCAGATCCGGAAGACCACAGCGTAGGTCGGCGGTGACGATCTCGATGCCAAGCGGCTCGGCACGGGTGGCCAGGACCGCGGCGGTCTGAGCGAATACGTCTACGTCGACAGCCAGCCGATTGGCGCTGCCCCGAACCGCGCGGTGCATCAGCGTCATCGCCTCGGCGGCCGCGGTGCCCTCGTCGAGCATCGATGCGTTGGCCACCTCGAGACCGGTCAGGTCGGCCACCATGGTCTGAAAGTTCAGTAGTGCTTCCAGCCGGCCCTGGCTGATCTCGGGCTGGTATGGCGTGTAGGCGGTGTACCAGGCGGGGTTCTCCATGATGTTTCGCAACAGCACCGTCGGTGTGAGCGTGTCGTAGTAGCCCTGCCCGATCATCGACACCGCGACGGTGTTGCTGTCGGCCAAAGCCCGCAGTTCGGTGAGCGCCTCTGCCTCGCTCGCCGCCGGCGGCAGACAGTCCAGACCGGGTGCGGCGCCGGTGGCGCTCAGCTTGTCGAGGATGCCCGACGGGACCGCCTTGGCGGCCAACTCATCCAGCGAGTCGACACCGATGACGGCGAGCATCGCGCCGACGGCTGCAGTGTCCAGCCCAATGTGCCGGTCTGCGAAAGTGAAGCGGTCGGGCATCGAGTTTTTTGACACGGGGTGAATCTCCTGACATAGGGCACCACAGAGGACGCGATCGAGGTCCTCCCCCTCTGTCCTCACCCGTGTGTCAGGCGCCTGAGAGATTCGGCGCATGCGCCTTTCCCCATCGGCGGGTGAGGACCCAGCCGGGCCACCACCGCTTTCCAGAGGCATCGTTGTCTGGCGCGGTCCGGTTGCCTGAGAGATTGACGGAGAGGTATTGCTCCTTCGGCGTCTGTAGCTGGCGGCCACAGAGCTCTCCCGCGCGAGGGCGATGCGCGTTCTAGTTTACTCCGCGAGGAGTCAGCCGATCTTGCGGTCGCGGTGCTTGCGACGGGAGGCCAGCTCGTCCTCCGGGGCCGCGATCGACTCGCCGCCGTCGGCGCGCTCACCGGGGAAGTCGGCGATGACGCCGGTCAGCTCGCGCATCGCGCCGGACACGGCGATGCCGAACACGCCCTGGCCGCCCTGCAGCAGGTCGACGACCTCTTCGGCCGACGTGCATTCGTACACGCTGGTGCCATCGGAGAACAAGGTGATATTGGCCAGGTCCTGGACGCCGCGCTGGCGCAGGTGGTCGACCGCGACGCGGATGTTGTGCAGCGAGATCCCGGTGTCCAGCAACCGCTTGACGATCTTGAGAACCAGGATGTCCTTGAACGAGTAGAGGCGTTGGCTGCCCGATCCGGCCGCACTGCGGATCGAAGGCACCACCAGTGATGTCCGCGCCCAGTAGTCCAGCTGGCGGTAGGTGATTCCGGCGATCTGGCAGGCACTCGGGCCGCGGTAGCCCACGAGCTCGTCCGGCACGGAATCGTCGGGGAACAACCCGGGCTGCACGGGTTCGCTGGGCCTGGTGCCCTTGCTCGCGGTAGCCGCGTGTTCAGCAAGATCAAGCTTTTCTTGACGTGGCTGCTCGCTCACGGTGCGTCCTCTCGCCGATCGCGCTCTTGTCGATAGCTGCTGGCACTGGCTGCCCCAGCAACCACGTTAGCTCAGGCCTGAGTGCTTGAGAGCATACGCTGTTCGGTGGCTGCCGTGTCCGGGTCGATCATCAACTCGTCATCAAAGTATGGCTGCCGTATGGATTTGTCGGTGATATCCGGCAGGCGTGTCGACAATCCGTTGTGTGATATGAGACGCATCCGTGACCTGGATTGGGTGGGCGTGGGCACCGGTCAGGTCGCTTTGAAGTCGTCGGGTGACACGCTGTCGAGAAATTCCTTGAACTTCTCCACCTCGTCTTCGCGCACCGCGCCGCCGGATTCTTCGTCGCCTTCGTCGGGGATCAGCAGACCCGCCTGCGCGAGTACGTCCTCCTCGACATAGATGGGCACACCCACCCGCAATGCGATCGCCACCGAGTCGGACGGCCGGGCCGACACCTTGATGTCGCGGTCGAAGATCAAGTCGGCGTAGAACGTGCCTTCCTGCAGATCGACGATGCGCACCTCTTTGAGCGAATGCCCGAGGGCGGCAATGAGATCCCTGATCAGGTCGTGCGTCAGTGGCCGTGGCGGTTCTACGCCTTGCTGCTCCAAGGCGATGGCGGCGGCCTCCGACTGACCGATCCAGATCGGCAGGTACCGGTCACCGTTCGCCTCGCGCAGCAACAGCACCGGCTGGTTCTGCGGCTGCTCGACGCGAATGCCGACAACACGAACTTCGCCCATCTGTGTCCGCCCTCCGCACATGCCGCTGTGTCCGAATAACACTCAGCGCGACGACGCGGTGAAACATCCCTGCAGCGACCATGTCGTCGGACACCAAGCTGTCGAAGGAAGTCTAGTCCTCAGCGGTGCAGTACGTCGCGAACCGCGGACTTGATTAATGAGGTGTGCAAAGTAATTGCGAGCGCGGCGACCTCTCGGGCCAAGTCGTCGGCACGGTCCCGCGCGCCGGCCTTGTCCGCCTTGACCAGCGGTCCGGCGATCTGGGCGATGAGATCGGACTGCCTATCGGCCGCGGAACGAAAGGCCCGCAGATGTCTGGGCTCAACGCCGTAATCGGCCAGCGCCCGCGCACATTGAAGAATCACCACCGCGTACTCGTCGAAGAAACCGCCCGGCCCAGTGGTGATTACGCCGGCTTTCAGCAGGGCGGTCAATAGGTCGTTGTCCACCCCCGAGCGCTCCAAGAGGTCCTCACGACTGAGCCGGATGCGGGAGGGTGACACGGCACCCGGGCCCGTCTCGGATTCGGCACCGTTGCCCGGCACCGACATCAATCGCGGTACGCCGTAGGGAGATCCGATGGGGGGCAGTTCCCCATCGGGATGGGCGTCCAGCTGGGACCTGATCACCTTCAGCGGAAGGTAGTGATCACGCTGGGCAGTCAGAATGAATCGCAGCCGCGCACAGTCGTAGGCGGTAAACCTCCGATAGCCCGACGCCGCACGTTGTGGCGTCACCAGCCCCTCGGCCTCCAGGAAACGAATCTTGGAGATGGTGACATCGGGAAAATCCGGTCGTAGCAGGTCCAAGACCGCCCCGATCGACATCCCGGCCAGTGCGGGGCTATCGGGCGCGCTCACTGGCCCCCGGATCCCCCGTCGTCGTCACCCTTGGGGCCGGTCAAGAAGACCAGACGG
>JAVROG010000366.1:0-13469 GCA_032162865.1 Mycobacterium sp.
GGCTTTGCACCCGACGGACGTTCACCTTGGGTGACCACGCTAATTTTCGCCCTCGGGCTAGCGCTGCTGGCCTGTCGCCCAACGAATGTCACTCGGCACTCACAGGCTTAGAGTCGGGAAGTTCAACAGCTCAATCTGTCCGCTTCAGACGGATGCGCTGTCGCCTAAGCCGTGATGGGTCGGGCGTGCACCAACCAGGCGTGGCCGGACGCGATCGCCCATCAACATCCTGCGGGCAACCATGGTGCGCTTGGGTCGCAATTGCCAGCTCGGCTACGCGGCGCGACGAGTTGTCGTCGAGGACGCGGGCTTCGGCCTCCTGACATCCGTGTGGGCAAGCATGTCTGTTTTCCTTTCAACCTAAGTGGTCGATTTCAGATCACTCGGCGCCAAACCTCTTGCGCCTCTTGTACGGAGGACTGAACCGCCCGCGCGGTATCGATTCGATGAGCCCTGTCCCAGCTGGCGTGTCCAGCGGCTAGCGCGGTACTGATTTCTGGTGTCGCGTCGGAGGTTCCCGGCCCTCTCGTCCTGATTCGGCTCGCGGCCGTGTCAATTGTCGCCGCGCACACGAATCCCACTACCGCCGAATGAGTTTCGGCAGCGACGCAAAGTGCCTGTGCGCGCGCTTGGGGGTCTAGCCAGGTGCCATCGAGAATTACTGATTGCCCGTTACTTAAACACACACGCGCCCGACGCAGGACGACAGAATATACGGTCGCAACGTTTTCAGGCGTGTATAGTCCTGCGTCCAAGACGCCTGGCTCACCGGTAATGTCACCCCACTCCCGTAGCTCGCGGCGGATATCATCAGTTGAAATGACCTGCGCCCCAACTTGCTCAGCGAGCGCACCCGCCAGGGTGGACTTTCCAGTGCCTGGATTCCCACCGACGAGCGCCAACCGGACAGCGCCGTTCTCCAAGTGGCGCGTCGCTATGGCCAAGTGCCGAGCGGCATCCGTCGCGGCCTCCGCTTTGCCCTGCCAGTGTCGGACGCAGTCAACCTTCGCCCGCACCACCGCGCGATAAGCGATGTAGAAATCCCGTAGTGATGCGGGCGCCTTCTCGGCGGAGTGCGCGACGTAGCGTGCGAGAAAGTAGTCGCCAAGTTCTTTGCGGCCCAGGAATTCCAGGTCCATCGCGAGGAAGGCGGCGTCATCGATGCGGTCGACATAGCGAAGTTCGTCGTCGAACTCTAGGCAATCCAGCAGTGCGGGTTTGCCGTCCACCCAGAAAATGTCATCGGCGAGCAGGTCGGCGTGTCCATCGACGATGCATCGCTGCGCGACCCGTCGCGTAAGCAGAAGCTCACGACCGGAGAGGAATTCGACTGCCAGATGCTCGATCCGCTCAATAGTCTTCCGCGAGAATCCGGAACTCGGCCCACTGGCATATCGATAGAGTTCTGACAGGTTTTCATGCCAGCGTTGGGAGATCGCGTCGAGGGTGCCATTGGCATCTATTGACGGACTTCGCTCGGCGCGTTCGTGAAAGTTGGCCAGCATCTTGGCGATGGCGTCCAATACACCTTTGACGAACTCGTCGTTTTCACCCTGGGGACGGAGCGTGACCAGCGACGCCAACCGGTCGCCGTCGAGGTAACGCCGCATGACGACAACCGGTTCGGCAGGGCCCCCGGTGGGGTCGGTCATATGCGCGACGCCGAGATAGCTGTCGGGACAGAGACGGCTGTTCAACTCAACTTCTCGCACGCACGCTCGCTCGCGGCTACCTGGTGTGCGGAAATCGAGAAAGTCGGTCAGCACCGGCTTCTTCGCCTTGAACGCTCGGTTACCGGCCAGCACGACCACACCCGTGTGAGTTTCTCGCACATCGATGTAGGGCACTACAGCCGTCGTTGGTACGTCGCTAGGCCTGTGGGCGGTGTTCGCAATGTCCATAGCCTGAAACCGTTGATCGAATGCCGTTGCCATCAGCGCTTTTTGGATGGCCGGGCCACGATGACCGGGGTGTCGGTCGAATGAACGACGGCGTTGCTCACCGAACCCAGCAGCATGCCGGTAAATCCCCCTCTGCCGTGGCTGCCCACGACCACAAGCTGGGCAGACCGCGCCTCTTTGACTAGCCGGCGAGCCGGCCGATCGGCGAGGACAAGTCGTTGCACTGCGACATCGGGATAGCGTTCTTGCCAGCCCGCCAACCGCTCGGCCAGAATTCGCTCCGCTTCATTTTCGAATTCCGACCAGAAAAACCCTGGGAGTTCGACCACTTGGATATCGCTCCATGCGTGCACCACCCTCAGGTCAACACCGCGACGCGACGCTTCGTCAAAGGCAATTGCCGTTGCAAGCTCCGAAGCAGGCGACCCGTCGATTCCGACTAAGACGGGAGCTTGATCGGGACAAGGCTGCTGCGGCAGGGAAGGATCCTGCTCGTGAATGACCGCGACGGGGCAGTTCGCCTGTCGCACCACGCCAGAACTAACCGAGCCGAGCAACCCGCGGGCTAACGCTCCACGCCCATGGTTCCCCACCACCACCATCTCCGCGTTGTCCGACAACTCGACAAGTGACGCCACCGGGGGCGCCCAGATGAACTCTCTGGCGATTGAGATCCGGTCCTCGGTCTCGACGACGTCTTCGGCGAGCTTGATTGCGTGCTCGAGGAGCTGGCGGCCGTTTTCCTCGTGCCATACCGACCACCCGATCGACATCGGTATGACGGGGTACATTGGCGCGGCCGGATTCGCCATGTGGACCAAGGTCAGCGGAATATGCCGCATCGCGGCGTCACGCGCCGCCCACAAGACGGCGGCATTGGATGCGTCCGATCCATCGACTCCGACGACGATTCCGTACCGTTTCATGGATGCAGACATTTCGCTCTCCTTCAGTCACCCAAAACCCTATAAACCGGCCGGTCGAGGGTCGTCACTCTTAATTTCAAGGGAGACAAGGAATTTAGCTCAACCAGCAGAACTAAAACCGTCACGAAGGCCGCGCCACGATCACTGGCGTATGGACCGAGTGGACGACCGCGTTGCTGACCGAACCCAGCACCATGCCGGTCAGGCGGCCTCGTCCGTGACTGCCCACGACAACAAGCTGAGCCGATTCGGACTCATCGATTAGCTGCCTTCCCGGGTGATCAAAAGCGACAAGTCGGTGCACCGTGACATCGGGGTAGCGCTCTTGCCGGCCCGCCAGATACTCGGCCAGATTCCGCTCCGCTTCCGACTGCCAGTCCACCATTGGACCCATGAACACAGCAACGTCGCTCCACGTATGCAATGCCCTCAGCTCGACACCGCGACGCGACGCTTCATCGAAGGCAACAGCCAGCGCAGACTCCGAAGCCGGCGAGCAATCGATTCCCACTAGGACCGGAGCTCTGTTGGAGTGCGGCATCCAAGAGGCTTCGTCGCGTATAACCGCGACCGGGCACTTCGCGCTGTGCACCACACCGGAACTTACTGAACCCAGCAAGACACGGCCCACCGCGCCGCGCCCGTTAGAGCCTACGACGATCATCTCGGCATCTTTGGACAGATCGACCAGTGTCGGCACCGGAGGTGAGCACTTCACCTCGCTAGCTATTGCGATTTTCTGGTCCACCGGCACAGCTTCTTTGGCGATTTTCACCGCGTGCTCGAGAACCTGTTGGCCGTCGTCCTCCTGCCATACCGCAACACCGGACGACATGGGTATCTGTGGAGCCGTTGGCACGAACGCGTTGAGCATGTGGACCAGGGTCAGCGGAACATTCCGCATAGCCGCATCGCGCGCTGCCCAAGAGACAGCGGCGTTCGATGCGGCCGACCCGTCAACTCCGACGACGATGCCATAACGCTTCAGGGTTGCAGTCATGTTGTTCTCCTTTGCTCAGTGACTCAAACGGTATTGACTGAACAGTCGTTGGTCGTGAGTCTTTAGTCCCCAAAGGCATGGACGTGCGGCCTTCGTTGCGTCGGGCGCAAGGCGGGCAGCTAGACGGGCCGGGACTAAAGCCCTGAAACGGGGGCCCAAGGGCCCTGCCGGAAGCGGTTGACGCGCAATAGCGTTTGCAAAAGCGGACCCGGAGAAATTCGGGCACCCCACGCTGTCCAGTCAGGAGGATGCAATGTGCGCACTTCGAACACAAGAGTCCATCGTGGTGGGTATCGACGGCTCAGACGCCGCGATCAACGCCGCTAAGTGGGCGGTCGCCGAGGCCGTTGGGCGAGACATCCCCCTACGTCTGATCCATGCCATCCCTGACCGACCGGATGCCCCCGCAGGCGAAGACAGTCTGGACATCGAATACGGCGAATCCGCCCTCCGCACCGTTACGGCCGCACTCCATGCCATGGCGCAGCCAGTGAAGATTGACGTCGATATTGTTCGAGGATCGCCTGGGAGCGCCTTGATAGACGAGTCCCGGCACGCGGCAATGATTTGCGTAGGGTCCGTGGGGATCGGTCGGGTGGCTCGCAAGGTGCTTGGCTCAACCGCCGACGCGATCGCGCGCAAGGCTCATTGTCCGGCAGCAATCATCCGCAACAACCACGGACCGGCCGTGGCAGATGGCTGGATCGCTGTTGTCGTAGATGATTCACCTGGCAACGACGCGGTTCTCGAATATGGCTTCCGGGAAGCTCGGCTTCGGCAAGGTTCTATTCTGGCATTGGGCTGCTGGCGTTGGGGTTTGGGAGAGATTCCTTATCGGCAGCTGAGCCACCGGCTCGAGCGGTGGGCTACTCAGTATCCCGAGGTGCACGTTCAACCGGCTGCCGCACGCGGCGGAGTGCCCGAATTTCTCACCGGCACTGAGGAGCTTATTCAACTGGTCGTAGTAGGTGGCGACCAGGCCGACGAGGTCGCACGAATAGTCGGTCCAGTAACTCACCATTTCTCCCGCCACGGCGGGTGCTCGGTGCTCGTGGCGCGCGCATGACGGTAATCACCTTTTGCAGGTGGCCAAAGCGCTTCCGCTAGAACCGGTCGCGCCGATCAGCAGCTCCTATTTGTAATCACCCATCACGTATGGCGTCTAGCTGTTGCGGACGACGATCACCGGAACTCTTGCAGATTGGACCACCGCAGAGCTCACCGATCCCAGCAGCATGCCCGGGAAGCCCCCGCGGCCGTGACTACCGACCACAACCAGCTGAGCGCGCTCGGACTCATCGAGCAGCCACCGTGCAGCCTTGTCACAAACCAGCGATCGCTTCACTCGCACGTCTGGATACCGTTCTTGCCAACCGGCCAGGCGTTCAGCGAGACCTCCTGTCCCTGGCTTTCGCGCTCGTGCCAGTCCATGCCGAGGGCCGGGAACACCGCGACGTCGCTCCACGCGTGTAGCGCCACCAGTTCCACCCCACGGCGGGAGGCTTCGTCAAAGGCCAAGGCCGTCGCGGAGTCAGCCGCAGGCGATCCGTCAATGCCCAGCAGCACAGGCGAATTCAAATCAGGCGACACACTCTGCCCCGAATGAATGACAGCGACGGGACAATGTGCGTGGTGAACCAAGCCCGTGCTGACCGAACCCAGCAGTAGGCGACCCAGCGCGCCCAAACCCTGGCTGCCCACAACGATCATCCAGGCACCTTTGGAGGCATCAATCAGAGTTGAACGGCCTTGGAGTAAACGACTTCGGTGTGCACCTGAGGCGAGTCGGAATCGCCAAGGGTGGCGCTGAAAATCTCTAGGGCCCGATCGATGACGTGCTGTGCGTTCTCCTTCTGCCACTGGGGCATCTCCAAGAACATCTGGCCAACAGGCCACCCGACGACAATTTGTTCAACAACATGCAGCAAAGTGATCGGCAACTGGCGCATGACGGCCTCGCGGGTTGCCCACGCTACAGCTGCGTCGGACGCTGGCGACCCGTCGACACAAACCAGTAAGCCGGTTTCTGTTGCGCTCTCAGCCATTTCGCACTCCTTGATTGCTCATAATCCCTCTCGATGGAGTCGATCAGTCCGGCTGCAGATCACGTTATTCCTCGTTCCCGCGGGTTCGCAGGTGGCGATAGACTCCCGCGAGTGTGCCATTGGTCCCGTACATCGGGGGCCACGGACCTGGTCAGAAGTCCAGCGGAGCGGTCCAGTGAACATGGGTGCCACCCTCGGGCGGAGTGGTGATCTCGCAGCTACCACCAAGTTGTTCAGCGCGGCGCGTCATATTGGCCAGGCCGCTGCGGCGCAGATTGTCGACGGGCACGCCACAGCCGTTGTCGATGATGTCGACGGTGAACATGTCGCCGACACTGACCTCGACGGTCAGGCGCGAGGCGCCAGAGTGTCGAACAGTGTTGCTGATGGCTTCGGTGGTTACCGCTTCGGCGTGTTCGGCAAGTTCGTCGCCGACGGCGGTCATCGGTCCGAACATCTGCACGCTGGTGACGATGTCGCGACTCTCGGTCAAATCGGCAACCACCCGCTGAATCCGTTGCCGGAAGCCGCCATCGCGCGCTAACGGGGATTTCAACTGGAAGATGGTTGTGCGGATTTCCTCGATGATGGTTTGCAAGACATCAAGCGTACGGTTAAGCCGGTCGGCGACCTCCGGCGACCGTGCCCGAGCAAGCGTGCCCTGCAGATCCATACCTGCGGCGAATATTCGTTGGATGACATGGTCGTGCAAGTCGTGCGCGATGCGTTCTCGCTCAGCGAGAATCGTTCGTAGTCGCGCATTCTCGCGGCCTGCTGCCAGCGCGAGTGCAATCGCAGCGTGAGTGGCGAAATCCCTCACTAGCTCGAGATCGCTGTTGTCGAACGAGGGCTCATCCGCCCCGCGGGCGACGGCGATCACGCCGGCGACCTCATCGTGGGCGCGCAGCGGCATCACGATCGCGGAGCGCTGTCCGACATCGGTGAATGCTTGAATCGGGTAACTCAGTGCATCGGTGATCAGCGGTTTGCCGGAGCGAAAAACCGCGCCGCTGGTGGAATTGTCCACCGGAACCCGCTGGCCGGTCACCTCCGCGGCGTGCAGTCCCACCGCGGCAGATATAACTAACGTGTCGACCTCGTCAGCGGGAAGATCGGCGTCGACTGGAACGAGCACGATTGCTTGCTCGGCACCGGTCAGCGCGCAGGCTCGTTCGGCGATCAACTGCAGAGGGTGCCGGTGCGGGTCGGCGCTGGACAACAATGCGGTGGTGATTTCGCGACTCGCCTCCATCCACCGCACCGAAGTCCGCTCGCGCTCGAATAGTTGGGCATTATCAATGGCGACGGCTGCCGCAAATGCTAACGCGCGAGCGGCAACTTCATCGGATTCTGAAAACACTCGCACCGGGTCGTCGTGGGTCAGATAGAGGTTGCCGAATACGTTCTCGCGGATCGTAAGCGGGACCGCAAGAAAAGCGCGCATAGGGGGGTGGTGCTCGGGAAAGCCGACGGAGGCCGGGTGCGCGGTCAGGTTCTCCATGCGCAGAGCTGGCGTGTCGAGCAGCGACACGCTCAGAACCCCTTTCCCCACCGGCAAATGCCCGATGCGTTGCACGGTTTCAGCGTCCATCCCGGCGTGGACAAACGAGACCAAACCGCCCTCAGGATCACGAATTGCCACCGCGCCGTAGCGAGCGGAGGTCAGCTGCCTGGCCGCGGAGATGATCCGCTCCAGCGTTGCGTCAAGATCGAGGTCGGCACCGATCTCGACGAATACGCGCAGCAACTCCTCCATTTGATCGCGCGCTGTCAACAACTCGTCAAGTTGCTCGTGCAGTTTACGTGCCAGGCCAGGCTGGCCGAGCCCTGCGAAAGCCGAACCGCGATCGTCGCTGGTCACCAGACCGAATACCTCCGCGACATGTCAGCAAAGGCGTGTTCGCGCTGCCACATGCCGTTGGTCAGCGTAATAGCATCGACGTCCAATAGCCACGTCTAACCATCCGGGTCGCATTGCCACCCTCTGCCAATTAGCTTGCCGACATCGAGAACAAACCGCGCCGCGTGGCGTGAATACCCACTCTATTTTGTGGTGGACGGCCAGCCTGGCGGTGCATCTGGCAGAACGGTTGACGAGGTCGACTGTTGTTCCAGCTTCGAGGCAAACACCGCTGCCTGTGTCCGCCGCTCCATGCCGAGTTTGGCCAGTAAGCGCGATACGTAGTTCTTCACCGTTTTCTCGGCTAGAAACATCCGGGCGGCAATCTGCCTATTTGTTAGGCCCTCGCTGAGCAGTCCTAGTAGCGTTCGCTCCTGGTCGGTCAGTCCTGAGAGTGGATCGTTGTGCTCTGCGTCGCTACGGAGTTTTGCCATCAGTGCGGCCGCCGCCCGCGTATCCAGCAGCGATCGACCGGCGCCGACATCTTTGATCGCGCGGGCCAGCTCCATACCTTTGATGTCTTTGACGACGTAGCCGCTGGCGCCGGCGAGAATCGCCTCGAGCATCGCCTCATCGGACGTAAACGACGTCAGCATCAAACACCGCAACTCTGGAACGGCGGACAAAAGGTCGCGGCACAATTCGATCCCGTTGCCATCGGGAAGACGCACATCGAGCACCGCCACGTCGGGCTTTAAGGCTGGCACCCTCGCCATCGCTTCGGCTACGGAGCCCGCCTCGCCGATGATTTCGAGCTCAGGGTCTGAGGCGAGCAGGTCGACCAGACCGCGTCGTACCACTTCATGGTCATCAACTAAGAAAACCGTGACCATTGCGAGTCCTTCCGGCTGACCAGACTTGGTAAGCAGCATGAGCGATGGGTCAACATCTCACATGTCCATAATGGCTCAATCTCACCGCAAGTGGCCGACCCAGCATTGCAGCAGACGATTCACAAGCCCGGGTGCGCCTCAATGCCAATATGCGCCATGACGCGGTCGAGGACGAGATCGTACGCATCACCATTTTCAACGATCCGGTCAAGCCCCTCGCGACGGAGAAAGCCATCCAGGCGTCGATCCAATGACCAATCGGCGTAGATATCGTCGGCATAAGGCGACGTGAAGAATTGGCACGCGAGCGCCTCAAGGTGCGCGTCTGTCAACATATGCCGGTCGCCTAGCGTAGAACCCATTGCGCTTTCCTGGTGTGCACAGACTTGCCCTGGACGAGTAACCAACGCGACCCATCATTTCGACGAAGGGCAGATCGCGTATAGGGTCGTAAGTCACTTATCGGCACAGGCACCGTCGAGGCCCACAACGCGGCCAGTTAGCTGTTCGAGTGCCGAACATGAAGCTCGCCGGGCGCTTCACCTGCAACTTTGGTGAGGCTTTGCTTGCTGGCGAGCCGGGTGGCAGTGCGGTTGGCTTGATCCCATGGTTGACGATCAGTGGGGCGACTCGGAATCCGCGCCGTCCACAGCGCAGCCAGCGGACACGGCGGCAAGCGCGGAACGAACCCACCCGGCCGAACCTCACACCGCCAGCACATCGACAAAGTTGAACTGGTTACGCGCGGCCGTGCTGGGCGCCAACGACGGCATCGTGTCAGTGGCTGGCATCGTCGTCGGCGTTGCAGGAGCCACGACACAGCGCGGTCCGATTTTCACCGCCGGGTTGGCGGCCTTGGCCGCGGGCGCAGTGTCGATGGCGTTGGGCGAATACATCTCGGTATCAAGCCAACGCGACAGCGAGCAGGCCCTGCTGACCCAGGAGCGCCATGAACTGCGTCACATCCCCGACACCGAACTGGCTGAACTGACCGCCATCTTCGAAGCCAAAGGCCTTTCCCCCCAGACCGCAGCTCGAGTGGCTGAGGAATTAACCGCCCGCGATGCGTTTGCGGCCCATGTCGACGCCGAACTCAACATCGATCCCGAAAACCTGGCCAATCCGTGGCAAGCGGCGACCGCTTCGGCCGTATGTTTCGTCACCGGCGCGCTGCTCCCGCTGCTGGCGATCCTGCTGCCGCCAGTCTCTTGGCGGGTACCGGTGACGTTCGTTGCGGTACTGGTTGCTTTAGGTGTAGCTGGGGCACTCAGTGCCCATATTGGTGGCAGCAGTGTGCGCCGTGCCGTGCTGCGTGTTGTGATCGGTGGTGCCGCAGGCCTAGCCTTTACCTACGGCGTCGGTCATCTCTTTGGCACCGCACTCAGCTGACACCTACCCGCGAGCTGGTGTGAGAAGGCACCCCAAGTTTGTTGCCCCGCAATGGTTGTCGCCTGGCAGCTGGCGTCGAGGTCCACACGTGCCGACCCGATGTTCTAGCGATGAATCTCCAGCACCTCGCGCAGGGGCCGACGCGGCGTTGTTGCTGGCACCTCGCCCGCGGGTTCGGTGCCGACACGGATCAAAACCTGGGGCACCTCTGCTGTAGTCGTGAGATCCCGAAGAATCTCACGACTGGCTTGGGTCTCCGTGATGTGCGTCACGGGGCACGTTGCTAGTCCAGCCATCGTGCATTCGAGCAGGACCGCCGAGAGCACCTGGCCGCAATTGAAGGCGTCCCTGCGGGTGTCCTCGCGTGTAGAGAGCACAAGGATTTTGGCTCGGTCCGGAGCGCCCACAGATTTACGGTCGTGGAACCATCTGGCCGGAAATCGGCGGTTCACTTCGACTCTGTGAGCATTCGACTCTGATACCAGCGCGCTTTGGGGTATCCCTTCTGATTCTCTGGAAGGCTCTGTCCACCAGCTCATCTCGTCGTGATAACGATCGTCATAGCGCCGCAGAGAGTCGGCGAGCCGAGACACCTCCGAAAGGCGCGGCCGTGTATCTTCGGCCAGTACCTCCAGCGCTGCCAAATCGTTGTCGTACGAGTTGCGCAGTACGGCTCCGATTGACGTCCAGTCCTCCGGCACACGGAACGGGCGTCGATCGGTTCGCCGACGCAGAATCGCCTCGGCGCGGTCGCGCCGTGCCTCGGCGACGTTGCGCATTTGCGCGAAGTCAATCGAGGCGAGATGGTCGAGATTGTTCGGGTTGGGAAACTGGTCGACCTTGCACTCCCAGCCGACGGCTGCCATTGCGACCCGAAAATGATCGAGCACCGCGCCACAGCTGATGATCGCTTCGCGACCTGAGCTGTCAGTCCCAGACACGATCCTGTCCGGATCAAGGAACAGGTCGACATTCGTGGGTCCGACGACCCAACGCCAAGGTTGACTGTTGTGCAGCGAGGGTGCATGGCACGCCAACTCCACTGCCCTGGTGATGACTCCGGTGTGCACCATCGTTTGAGTCATTGGTCTCACCCATCTTCTGTTCCTCCGTCTGACCCCGACTCTCAGGCACGCGGACTTCGGACGCCAGGGTCCTTGGTCCTCAGCGCCACGCCATTGGACCCGCAAAGACCGACTTTCTCAGTTCGCGGCCCCTACCAAATAAGTGGTGACTCGCGAGAGTCCGATAAGGCTGCACTCGAGGACCAATGACCCTGGCGCCGTCCGACGCTGTGTTCCAGGATTGGCTGTAATGGGAATTGGAGGTGGACCATGCCGGACACGTTGGTAAATAGCGATGTACTGAAGGCTGCGGTGCAGTTGGGTTGCCGCGCTCCGTCGTTGCACAACAGCCAGCCGTGGCAGTGGGTCGCCGATGGTGCGCGACTGCACCTCTACCTGGACCGCACCCGGGTTCTCTACTCCACCGACAAGATGGGGCGGGAGGCCTACATCAGCTGTGGCGCGGTGCTTGATCATCTAGGTGTCGCGATCGCGGCAGCCGGATGGACTGCCAAAGTCGACAGGTTTCCCGATCCGAATAACCGCGATCATCTCGCATCAATCGATTTCGGCCCAATGAGCCTCGTCACTGATGGCCAGCGCCGCCGTGCGGACGCAATTCTGCACCGCCGGACCGATCGGCTTCCGTTCACCGAACCGAGGAACTGGAAGCACTTATTACCGGTGCTGCGCGACGCAGTGGATAACGGAACTGTTCACCTCGACGTGATTCCAGAAGACCTGCGCCCAGAACTGGCTAGAGCATCGCGGATGACCGAATCCCTGCGGTTCTACGACACCTCGTATCACACCGAATTAGACTGGTGGACTGGTCATTTCGAGAATACTGATGGCATTCCACGCAGTTCCCTGGTGTCGGCGGAAGAAAATGCTCGGGTCGACGTCGGGCGTGCGTTTGCGGTCGGCCCTCACAACGAGCGGCATGCCGGCATTGGATCAGACCAGTCCATAGTGCTGGTGCTGTCCACCGACCACGACACCCCCGATGACGCCTTGCGATGTGGCGAGGCGTTGTCCGCCGTGCTGTTGGAATGCACATGTGCCGGGTTCGCGACGTGCACATTGACCCATATCACGGAATTATGGTCCAGCCGCAATGTCGTCAGCACCTTGACCGGACGGGAAGCTATGCCACAACTTCTGATTCGCGTCGGCGAAGCTCATAGCCTCGGGGAGGTACCCCCGATGGCGCCACGGCGGCCAGTCGAGGATGTTCTGACGTTTCTCACCGCGGCGGACTGACGACCGCGGCTTGAATCTCTATGCCGCATACCGGGGACCCGGCAGAGGCGGAAGTCCCACGAATGAGGGCTTCGGGCTTCCACAAGGGGTGGGCGGCTCACAGGGTAGAAGCCACCAGGCTGGTCAGGTCGGCGAGGCGGTGAGAGTAACCCCACTCGTTGTCGTACCAGCCGACGATCTTCACCAGGTCACCGGTGACTTTGGTGAGTCCGGAGTCAAATATGCACGACGAAGGGTCGGTCACGATATCGGAGGAGACGATGGGATCCTCGGTGTAAGAGAGGAATCCCTTTAGCTCACCCTCTGCGGCAGCCGCGAACGCGGCGTTGACCGCCTCGGCGGTTGCCGGCTCGCGGACGGTGACGGTGAGATCGGTGGCTGAACCGGTGGGCACCGGAACCCGCAACGCGTACCCGTCCAGCCGGCCCTCGAGCTGGGGCAGCACCACACTGATCGCGCGGGCGGCCCCCGTGGACGTGGGCACCACGTTGATCGCCGCGGCGCGGGCCCGGCGCAAGTCGCGGTGGGGACCGTCCTGCAGATTCTGGTCCGGCGTGTACGCGTGGATGGTCGTCATCAGCCCGCGCTCGATTCCGAACACGTCGTCAAGCACCATCGCCATCGGCGCCAGGCAGTTCGTCGTACACGAGGCGTTGGAAACAACGGACTGGGTCCCGTCATAGTCGCGGTGGTTGACACCCATCACAACGGTGAGGTCCGCACCCTTCGACGTCGCGGACACCACTACCTTCTTCGCCCCGCCGTGGAGGTGGCCGCGGGCCTGCTCCGCCGGGGTGAACCGACCTGTCGACTCGATGACGACGTCCACGCCGAGATCCCCCCACGGCAGTGCAGCCGGCCCCTCAGCGACGGACCACGCCTTGATTCGCTGCTCTCCCACCAGAAGGTCGTCGCCGTCGACGGACACTGCATGGGGTAAGCGTCCGAGGACGGAGTCATATTTGAGCAGGTGCGCGAGAGTCTTGTTGTCAGTCAGGTCGTTGACCGCAACAATCTCGATGTCGGTAGTGCCTGCCGCGCGTTGTACGTCCACGGCACGAAAGAAGTTTCGGCCAACACGTCCGAAACCGTTCACGCCCACCCGGATAGCCATACTGTCTCCTCTTTAAGTTCTGTGGTCTGAACGA
>JAVROG010000367.1:0-4772 GCA_032162865.1 Mycobacterium sp.
GCGCCCGACTCGGTCATCAAGGTGGCCAACGCGATCACCGCCGCCTACAAAAAGGCGGACCCCAATGACTCGGGATATTTCGATCAGCAGAACCAGCAGTTCCTCAACCAGGGCCTGTCCAACTACCACAGCTTGATCGCCAGTATCAAAGCCAAGTACGCCGGGACGCCAGTCGGTGCCAGTGAATCGATCTTCGCCCCGCTCTCGGATGCGTTGGGGCTGAACCTGATCACGCCGCCGGAATTCCTCAAGGCGATCAGTGAGGGCACCGATCCGTCGCCGGCGGACAAGGCGACCATCGACCAGCAGATCGCCACCAAGGCGATCAAGGTGTACGTATTGAACAGCCAAAACAACAACCCAGATGTGCAGGCCCAGGTCGACGCGGCCAAGAAACAGGGCATTCCAGTCACTACCGTGACCGAGACACTGTCGCCGGCAGACGCGTCGTTTCAAGATTGGCAATCCGCCCAGTTGTCTGGCCTGGCTGCTGCTCTGCACACCGCGACAGGAAAGTAGATGACCAACACGGTCCCCGGCCACACCAGCCAGCAGGCCGCCCCGGCGCCGGTTGCCGACGTCGCGGTCCGGATGCGCGGCGCCTCGGCCGTGGTGGGCGGGACGACCGTGTGGTCGGATGTATCCCTCGACGTCGCCGCCGGGGAGTTCGTCGCGGTGCTCGGACCTAACGGCTGCGGAAAGTCGACGCTGATCAAGGTGCTGCTGGGGTTGACACCGTTCCACGGCATGGTTGAGGTGCTAGGCGCGCCCCCTGGCCGGCGCACCAACCGGATCGGGTATCTGCCGCAACGGCGCGCGTTCGACGCCAGCGTACGCATCCGCGGCATCGACGTGGTGTCCCTGGGATTGGATGGCGCACGCTGGGGAACGCCCGTGCCGGGGCTTACCCGGCTGCTGGCCCCGCGACGGTTCGCCGAACGGCGACGACGGCTCGAGCACGTGATCGAGGTGGTCGGCGCCGCCGACTATGCTCGGCGCCCGATCGGCCGCTGCTCCGGTGGTGAACAGCAGCGGCTGCTGATCGCGCAGGCCCTGATTCGCCGACCGGAACTGCTGTTGCTCGACGAGCCGCTCGACAGCCTCGACGTACCCAGCCAGGCCGGGATCAGCGCCCTGGTGCGCGACATCTGCCGGCGGGACCGCGTCGCGGTGGTCATGGTGGCCCACGACGTGAACCCGATCCTGCCCTACCTGGATCGCGTCATTTACATCGCCCGTGGGTCGGCCGTGATCGGAACGCCCGAGGAGGTCATCACCGCCGATCAGCTCAGCGCGCTCTACGGCATCCCGGTCGAAGTGCTTCATGACCGGGCCGGGCGCCTGTTCGTCGTTGGCCAACCCGACGCTCCTCCCGCGCACACCGCGGGAGCGCGTGGATGAATCCGCAGCTGACCTGGAATCTGATCACCGATGTACAGCAGATGTGGGCCTACCCGTTCATGGTCACTGCGCTGCGCGCCGGCACCGTCGTCGCCGTTCTCGCCGGTGTTGTCGGCTGGGTGATGGTGCTGCGCAAGGAAAGCTTCGCCGGGCACACCCTGGCCGTCGTCGGCTTCCCCGGCGCCGCCGCCGCGGCCTGGCTCGGCGTGGCCACCAGCTACGGCTACTTCGCGGCCTGCATCGGCGCCGCGGCAGCTATCGCGCTGCTGCCCACGCCGACCCAGACGGGCGGGCTGGGCGGCTTCAGTGAGGAGTCCGCCGGGATCGGCACGATTCAAGCCCTCGCACTGGCGACCGGGTTCCTGTTCGTCAGCCTGTATCACGGATTCCTGTCCGGGTTGACCAGCCTGCTGTTCGGCACCATCGCCGGGGTCAGCTCGCAGCAGCTTCACGTGCTCCTCATCGCCGCACTGGTGTGCTTGATCGTGCTGGCCGCGATCGGGCGGCCACTGCTGTGGGTCTCGATCGATCCCGATGCCGCCGCCGTCAACGGCGTCCCGACCCGACTCGTAACCGGGCTGTTCCTGCTGGTGCTCGGCGTCGCCGCGGCCGGTGCCAGCCAGATCACCGGCAGCCTCTTGGTGTTTGCGCTGCTGGTGGCCCCGCCCGCGGCCGCCTTCCACTTCACCGCCCGTCCCGCGATGGGCATTGCGATCTCGGTCCTCATCGCGGTCGCCGTGACCTGGGTCGGTATTGGCTGCGCGTTCTATTCGCCGTATCCGATCGGGTTCTGGGTGAGCAGCTTCGCGTTCGGCATCTATCTGCTCGCCGCCTGCTACCGAGCGAGCGTCGAGCAGACCCTCCGGCGGATCGACCGGCGGCACTCCCCGGCTCGCCCCGCGGTGGCGGCATGACGATCGTCGACGAGCGTGCCAGCGCCGCGGGGCCGCTGACCGGTTTCGCGAACATGCTGGGCCAGCCCTTCATCAGCCACGCGCTGGTGGCCGGGACCGCGGTGGCGCTGGTGTGCGGTCTGGTCGGCTACTTCCTCGTGTTGCGCGGCCAGGTGTTCGCCGGCGACGCACAAGGACACATCGCCTACACCGGCGCCATGGCGGCGTTGGTGGCCGGGCTGGACCCGCGCGTCGGGTTGTTCGCCGCCACCATCATGGCCGGGGTCGCGCTCGGTGTGATCAGCCGTCGCGGCGCCGACGATGTCGCGATCGGCTCGTTTTTCTCCTGGATACTCGGGTTGGGCGCGTTGTTTTTGACCTACTACACCACCCATGGCAGCGGCAACAACGGCACAGCCAACGTCGATGTCTTGTTCGGCAGCATCTTCGGGATCAACGACCAGGCGAGGACCCTAGCGCTCACGGTCGCCGTCGGTGTGGGCGTCGTGCTGTTCGCGATCGCCCGACCGCTGCTGTTCGCCACCATCGATCCGGCCGTCGCCCAGGCCGCCGGCGTACCGACCCGGCTGCTGGGTACGCTTTTCCTGGGCATTGTCGGGGTCACCGTCGCCGAGGCCACCCAGATCATTGGCGCGCTCGTCGTGCTCGGCCTGCTCGCCGCGCCGGCCGCCGCCGCTTCGAGGCTGACGACCCGGCCCTGGCACGGGTTCTGGCTGTCCGCGGTCTTGGCCACGGCCGCGATCTGGATTGGCGTCACCATCGCCTACGCCGTTCCGGCGGCGCCGGCCACCTTCACCATCATGAGCACCGCCGCCACGATCTACCTGATCGCCGCCGTGATAAGCGCCCGAGGCCGCCAGCCACGGCTTGCATTGGCGGCAATGCCATAACGCAGCAAAGCTTAGGAGCGCACGATGCCCCCGTCGCCGGTGCTACGCCAGACCCGAATGACCGCCCAGCAACGAGCAGTGCTCGACCTGCTGCATCGCAGCGACCGCTTCCGTGGTGCCCAACAACTCCATCTCGATCTCCGTCAACGCCACGGCGTCCGGATCGGGCTGGTGACCGTGTACCGGATCCTGCGCGCGTTCGCCGACATGGAAATCACCGAGACCCAGCGCGCCGAAGATGGTGAGATGCTTTATCGGCTGCGCAACACACCCGAGCACCGCCACTACCTACTGTGCCGACAGTGCGGGCGCGCAATCGCGTTCACCGCCAGCGAAATTGAACATCTCACAAGCCAACTCGCCGAGCAACACCGCTACACCGACGTCGCCCACCAGATCGACTTCTACGGAACCTGCCCACGATGTACCGAAATTTGAATGGGGGGTAACTCTCGCCGGCCCCGGCCCCGGCCCCGGCAGCCACCGCGGCGAACCGTGCGTTCGGGGTTGTGTTGCACGGCAGCACCATATCCAGGGCTACCTCGTAACCGGCCGTCGACATAGCTGCTAGCCGGCATCGAAACCGAGGTGTCGTGATAGCGATACCCGCCTGTGACACATGGATCTTCGCTCGCCGACAACTAGTGGTGCTGGTGCTGACCGGGGTCCGGGTCGGGGGAACCGCCCATCATGCGCAGCATCGGCATTCCGCCCGAGGTGGCGAACCGGGCAACCAGCAGTGCCGCGATCGTCAGGAAGACGATGTTGAGCCACGTGGTGTAGTTCCACGAGATCCCCGCTTGCATGACTGTGGCGTTACGCTCGTGGGGAATGAGATTTGTTGTGCCGAAGATCAATTCGATCAAATATCCGGCCGCGACCATGGCGAGGTAGAAGGTGCCGAGGATCGTCAGCATCATCTTCGTGCCGTAGTACTTGCGGTAGATGTTCAAGATCGGGAGGATGATCAGGTCGGCGAAAATGAACGCGATAACGCCGCCGAAGCTGATACCGCCGTTCCAAAGCACCGCGGCCAGCGGCACATTGCCGATAGAGCAGACGAACGACACGATCGCCACGATGGGGCCGACGATCGGTCCCCACACCGGTGCGAGGCCGGGATGGTTGGCTAAAAAGAAGCTCTGCCAAAAAGTTTCAGGGACCCATGCCGCGATAGCGCCCGCGATCAACAAGCCCAGGATGAGGTCACGCAGGATCGCCAGCCACTCCATGACGAACACGTGCGAAACCGAGGTAAAGCCCTCGGGGGAGAACACCCGCTGCCAAAATGACCCGTCCCGCTGGATCGACATGTCCATGGCGGCATGGCCTTCCATCGAACCGGCGATTCCCCGCTCGGCCTGCTCGCGGGCGGCGTCGATGAGGCGGGAGCGCACGAACAACCGGAACAGGACCGCCAACACCACGATCATGATGGGACCGCCGACGAACTCCGCGGCGGTGAACTGCCAGCCCATCAACAGGGCCAGGATGATGCCCAACTCCACCACGAGATTGGTGGAGCCGATCTCGAACGCCATCGCGGCGGTGAAGTTGGCTCCCTTGC
>JAVROG010000368.1:0-4447 GCA_032162865.1 Mycobacterium sp.
TTGCTAGTAGAATCGGACAATATGGGCACGGCGGGTGTTGGACTGGGCCAATTGCTGCTCGCGCTCGACGCGACCGTGGTCAGCCTGGTGGAAGCCCCGCGCGGCATGGACCTGACGGTGGCGTCGGCGGCGTTGATCGACTCGGACGACATGCGGTTAGGCCTGGCGACGGGAACCCGGTCGGCCGACGTCTTCTTCCTGTTGGGTGTCACTGACACCGAGGCGCTGCGCTGGATCGGTGGTCAGGTGCACGCCCCGGTGGCGGTCTTCGTCAAGGAACCGTCGGCGGCATTGACGGCCGAGGCGGTGCGGGCCGGATCGGCCGTCGTCGCCGTGGAGCCGCGAGCCCGCTGGGAACGGGTCTACCAGCTGGTCAACCACGTGCTGGCGCATCGCGGGGACGGCGCCGATCCGCACGAGGACGTGGGCACCGATCTGTTCGGTCTGGCGCAGTCCCTGGCCGATCGCATCCACGGCATGGTCAGCATCGAAGACCCGCAGTCCCACGTGCTGGCGTATTCGGCCTCCAATGACGAAGCCGACGAGTTGCGTCGGCTGTCCATCCTGGGCCGCGCCGGTCCGCCCGAGCATCTGCAGTGGATCGGCCAATGGGGAATCTTCGACGCGCTGCGCGCGGACGGAAAGGTGGTGCGCGTCGACGAGCGCCCCGAGCTGGGACTCCGCCCGCGGCTGGCAATCGGAATTCATCAGCCTTCCCCTGCCCCGCGGTTACCGCCGTTGTTCGCGGGCACGATCTGGGTGCAGCTGGGTTCGCAGCCGCTGGCCGACGACGCCGACGAGATGTTGCGGGGCGCGGCGGTGCTGGCCGCCCGGATCATGGCCCGGCTGGCGGCTCGACCCTCGGCGCATGCCCGGCGCATGCAGCAACTGCTGGGGCTGGCCGAGGGCGACCCCTTCAACATCACCGACATGACCGTCACGGCCCGCGAACTCGGCCTGCCCGCCGACGGCACCGCCGCCCTGATCGGTTGGGACACCGCCGTAACTACCGAGCGCCAGGCCCGGATTGCCGACGTCGTCGCACTGAGCGCAATCGCCTTTCGCCGCGATGCTCAGGTCGCATCCAACGGTTCGCGAATCTATGTGCTGTTGCCGCAGATTGCGGCCATCCGCTCGCTGACCTCTTGGGTACGTGGCACCATCGGCTCGCTGCGCGCCGAGCTGGGCGTGGAGCTGCGGGCGGCAATCGCCGCGCCGATCGCCGGTCTGGCCGGAGTCGCCGCGGCGCGCACCGAGGTAGACCGCGTGCTCGACAGCGCTGAGCGACACCCTGTCGCAATCGGCCAGGTGACCTCGCTGGCCGAGGCGCGCACCACGGTGCTGCTCGACGAGATCGTCACCCTGGTCGGCACCGACCCGCGGCTGGTCGACCCGCGGATCCACGACCTGCGTGCGCAGGATCCGGGGCTGGCCGAAACCTTGCGGGTCTACCTGGACAGCTTCGGCGACATCGGCGCCGCCGCCCAGTCGCTGCAAGTACACCCCAACACGGTGCGCTACCGGGTGCGGCGGATCGAGAAACTCCTGTCGACGTCACTGGCCGATCCTGAAGTGCGACTGCTGTTTTCGCTCGGCCTGCGAGTTTCAGAGAATCCGGGCTAAAACTCCCGGCGACATGATACGGCGCGACGGGTAAGGTACGTCCCAATCGTTCGGCAAACCGGGAAATGCCGATCGGGATTCTGTGGAGGTGCCCATGACGGACCAACCGCCTGACTATCCTTCGCCCCCGCCGGGCGGCGGCTATGGGTACACGCCACCGCCACCGCCACCGCCACCGGGGTACGGGTATCCGCCGCCGACACCGGGCGGCTACGGGTATTCGCCGGGTTACCCGGCCCCACCCCCGCAGGGTGCCGGAACGAACGGGCTCGCCATCGCGTCTCTCGTCTGCTCCGTGGTCGGATTGGCCTGTATGGGTTTTGGGTCCTTCCTGGGAGTCATCTTGGGCATCATTGCGCTGAACCAGATCAAGAAGACGGGTCAAGGCGGGCACGGACTGGCACTCGCCGGCGTAATCACCGGCGGCATCGTTACCGCATTCTGGGTGGTGCTGTTGATTGTCGGAGGGATTGCCGGAACCTTCGGTCACCACGACAACGACGACAACAACCGGTACCACCACCACCGGTACGGGAGCAGCGCGGTAATAGCCCTCGTCCACGAGCAGCCAACCTCGCCGGGATTCATCACCTGCCACTGAGCGCCGAGTTCGAAGTCGGTGTCGCGCAATAGTTTCGCTCAGGGTGAAGGTAACTGGAACTTTTGCACCAGAATTCCGTGCGGCTAGGCTGCGTGGGTGGCCGATCATCCGTCGTCATATCTGGTGCTGGCATCGCAGCGCAGCGGCAGTACGCTGCTGGTCGAATCACTGCGCGCGACCGGCGTGGCCGGTGAGCCCCAGGAGTTCTTTCAGTACTTGCCGACCACCAGCCAGTCCCCGCAACCGCGGGAGTGGTTTGCCGACGCTGACGACGAGTCGATCCTGAACCTGCTCGATCCTTTGGACGAAGGAAAGCCGGACCTCGCACCGCCCGAGATCTGGCGCGATTACATCCGCACGGTCGGTCGCACACCCAACGGCGTGTGGGGCGGCAAGCTGATGTGGAACCAGACGTCGCTGCTAGTGGACCGGGCATCCGGACTGCCCGATCGATCGGGTGACGGCTTGCTGGCAGCCATCCGTGATGTCGTCGGCGAGGATCCCCTGCTCATTCATATCCACCGGCCCGATGTGATATCGCAGGCCGTGTCGTTCTGGAGGGCGGTGCAGACGCGGGTATGGCGTGGCCGGCCCGACCCGGTCCGCGATGCCCGTGCCACCTACCACGCCGGGGCGATCGCTTTCGTGGTCAAAATGCTGCGCGATCAGGAAAAAGGTTGGCAAGACTGGTTCGCCGAAGAAAACGTCAAACCGATCGAGATTTCCTATCCGGTGTTGTGGCGCAACCTGACTCAGGTGGTGGCCGACATTCTCGAGCAGTTGGGCCTCGACCGGGGACTGGCGCCCGAACCGGTGCTGCAGCGGCAGGCCGACCAGCGTTCCGACGACTGGGTGGACCGCTACCGGGTAGACGCGGAAAAAGAAGGGTTACCAACATGACCGTCCAGACCGAGACACGGCGCGTCGACGAGCTGCGGCTGCTGGAGGCCGAAGCGGTGCACATCATCCGCGAAGTCGTTGCCGAACTGGAACGGCCGGTGCTGCTGTTCTCCGCCGGCAAGGATTCTATCGTCCTACTTCGCCTGGCGGAGAAGGCTTTTCGTCCAGTGCCGCTACCGTTTCCGGTCATGCACGTCGACACCGGACACAACTTTCCCGAGGTCATCGAGTTCCGGGACCGCCGGGTTACCGGCGAAGGTCACAAGCTGATCGTCGCGTCGGTCCAGGACTCGATTGACAAAGGCCGGGTGCCTGATCCGGGTCCCAGCGCTTCACGTAACCGAGCCCAAACCCGCACGCTGCTCGACGCATTGGAGGAGGGCGGCTTCGACGCCGCATTCGGCGGTGCCCGCCGCGACGAGGAACGCGCCCGCGCCAAGGAACGGATCCTGAGCTTTCGCGACGAGTTCGGCCAATGGGACCCCCGTGCTCAGCGCCCCGAGCCGTGGACGCTCTACAACGGCCGGATCAAGAAAGGCGAACAGGTCCGGGTGTTCCCATTGAGCAACTGGACCGAGCTCGACATCTGGCGCTACATCGAGCTGGAAGACCTGGAGATACCGTCGATTTACTACGCTCACGAGCGCGAGGTGTTCGAACGCGACGGCATCCTGCTGGCGGTGTCCGAGTACGCCAGCGCGCAAGACGGCGAGACTGCCGCCACTGAGTGGGTGCGGTACCGCACCGTCGGCGACCTGACCATCACCGGAGCGGTCCGTTCTGAGGCCACCGATATCACCGGTGTCATCAGAGAGATTTCGGCGGCGACGGTGTCCGAGCGCGGCGAGACCCGTGCCGATGACCGCACGTCGGTGGCCGCGATGGAAGACCGCAAGCGAGAAGGGTACTTCTGATGACTGTCTCAGATAAGACCGAAAAGGCCGAAAAGGTCGTCCATCCCAAGGGTGTGACGCGTCAACTGCTGCGCATCACCACCGCGGGATCGGTGGACGACGGGAAGAGCACCCTGATCGGCCGGCTCTTGCACGACACCGACAGCCTGCCGCTGGACCACCTGGAGGCGGTCACCGACGAAGAGGGCGTGGCCGACCTGGCAGCGCTGTCCGACGGTCTGCGCGCCGAACGTGAACAGGGCATCACCATCGACGTTGCCTACCGCTTCTTTTCCACCGAGACACGCAGCTACATCTTGGCCGACACCCCCGGCCATGAGCGTTACACCCGCAATATGTTCACCGGTGCGTCCAACGCGCATGTGGCGACTCTGCTGGTCGACGCGCGCGCCGGCGTGCTGCGTCAGAC
>JAVROG010000369.1:0-6075 GCA_032162865.1 Mycobacterium sp.
GGGGACGGACTCCCTGTCGTCGGGAAGTCGTTGGTGGTGCCGTCCGGCACTCAAGCGAGTCGAGGCCAAAATCGCTCGCGCCGGGCGGCATTACCTGTTTGCGGGCTCAGTCACGTTGCGCCGCTCCTGATTCCGGTCTGATCGTGTTGGCGGCGATGTAGTCGGCTAGGTCAGCGGCCCGGTAAAACACCCTGGCCCCGCATTTCACGTAGGCGGGTCCGGTGCCGCTGAATCGTTCCTGGGCCAGCGCGCCCACGGTGGTGTGCCGGAACTCGGCCACGTCCTTCGGCGGGAACAGGGCGTCGGGATTCTCGAAGTTAACGGCGGTCGTGGTGATCACGTCGGACCTCCCTTTCGATCACAGCGCCAATCAGACAGTGTCAGCGGACATTACGTGCGCATGGTGCAGACGCCCGGCGAGGCGGATTGACTAACCCGACCTGGGCGGGATTGTGGCCCTTGACTATTCGCCACCAGCAGGTGGTGGGTGTGCCTCGACCGGGGCGCTCATCGCGCGGCCTGAATCTCAATCGGGATGAGCGGCGTCATCAGCGCATCGATATCGGCGACTTTGACGCGGATGGCGCTACCGGGCTTGTCGCTGAACCTGTAGGCGGGCAGCTCGCCGCTGGCGACTTTCTCGCGCAGTGTGAAAACCGAGCAATCGATGCGCTGGGCGGCGTCTCTCAGGGAAATGAAATGGGGTGTAGCTGTAGACCTGGCACTCACTGGTGTCACTCCGTCGTCGGATGACGATCCCCCGGCTGCGGTGTGGTGTGAATGTGAGTGGAGTGTGAGAGGGTCTGGGGGCTATGACCGAGCGCTAGTTTAGCTGACGAAACATGTCAGCGCGTTAGAGTCTGTCAGTTTATGTGAGAATCGTTATGGCGCTACAGTTTTCACTGAGACTTGGGCGCGTCGGATGTGGCCGCCGGTACGGCCAGCGCCGACAATCGCGCCGCCATTTCATCCTCGCGAATTTTGGCCACGGCCTGGTACCGCATCGCCGCGCTGACCGTTGTGTGGCCCAGCCGGGCCTGAATCTCACGCAATGTGGCCCCGGTGTAGGCAGCCATCGTGCCGCCGAAGTGCCGCAAATCGTGGAAGTGCAGTTCGGGCTGATCGATCGCCTCACGGGCGGCGAGGAAATACGGGCGATAGCGGCCCTCGGTGATGTGTCCGCCGCGATCGAGGTCGATGAACAGCAGCGCGGACTTGGGCTTGCCGACGTGCTCGCGAAGGTGCGCCACCACCACCGGACGGATGTGCGTCGGGACCGTCACCGTCCGGTTGGACTCGCCGGTCTTGGTCGGGCCGACAGTCACGTTCGTGCCATAGGCGTTGACCGCCTTATTGATCCTGACCGTGGAACCGTCGGCGGCCAGGTCGGCCCGGGTAAGGGCGAACACTTCACCCCGCCGCAGCCCGCACCATCCCGCCAGCAGGACACTCAGGCGAAGGTGATCGGGCATCTTGTCGGCCAATTCGGCCAGCCCCGGCGGTGACAGCAACACCGCCGAGCGTTTGGTCTGTCTGACGGCGGTGCCGCCCTTGATTCGGGCCGGGCTGCGGTCGATCAGGCCATCGTCCACGGCGGTATTGAAGATCGCCGTCAGCACCCCGTAGGCCCGAGCCCGACGGGTCTCCTGCTCGCTACCCATCTCCGAGAACCAAACCCGGACGTCCTCGGGAGTGATCTCGGTGAGGGCCATGTCGCCCAGCACCGGCAGGATGTGCAACCGCAGCGCCTGCTCGTAGTTGCGGTGCGTGCCCGAAACCAGCGGGCGCTGGGCCAGCCATCGCTTGGCGTATTCGCGCATGGTCAGCTTCTTGGCTGACGCCTTCATGGCCCGGCTGGCGGGCGGCGTCCAGTTGTCGTTGTCGATGAGTTTGCGCTCGGCCTCTAGCCAGGCGATACCCGAGTCCTTCGACGGGAATGTCGCCGGGGCGTAGTGAAGCTGGCCGTGATGCAGGTAGCTCGCCTGCCAGCGTCCAGAGCCGCGCTCGCGGAGCCGTCCGAATGATCGACGGGTGCGCGGCGCGGTGGTGGTTTTGGACTTGCGGGCCTGGGCCATCTGGCGCTCTCCTGCGGGCTAGTTTCGGGCTATAAGTGGGCTATAGCGAACCCAACAGAACCTAACAGAACCTCACATAGGCCGGGTGGAGTTATAGCCTTCTAGCTGCTAGTTTAGCGTCAAATGGCCTGATGGGGCCAGCGTGCCAAGAGGCTAGCCCGGAAGGTTCGAGTCCTTCCGGGGGAGCCTGGTCACAGGCCGCCGGGACGCCGGTCCAAACCCGGATGACGCGGCGGCTAGCGGATTAATGTCGCGTCATGGATCGCATCTGGCAGTGGGCGTGGGATCGGCACGGAGCGAGGTATTCGTGGGCGATTTGCGCGATTAGTTTGCCATCGGTGTTGCTGGCCTATCTTTCTGGCTCGCTTCTGGTTGTCGCTGTCGAGGGTTCCGATCACTACGTGGAGGCGGCCACCGTCACCGTTATCGCTGCGCCGGTGCTGGTGTACGTGGTGGTTCTTCCGGGCTTGCGTGGGGGACGCATGATCGAGCAGTGGGCCGCCGGTCGCGAGATAGATCGGGCGACGGCACTGGAATCCACTTACGCGTTGACTCGGAGGGCGGTTCTTCGAGGGGTAGCGTGCGGCGGTGTTTGGTGCGCCCTGCTGTCGGTCATCGTGGGGGAAATCGCCGGGGCGACCGGGTCGCGACTCCTTCAATACGGGATCCTAGGCGCGGCCGTAGGAACGGCGGCCCAGCTGACCGGTACGCACAGCCTCCAGGAAGCAGCCATGCGGCCGGTGCGGGTCGCCCTCGCCGGTGACACAGCGATCGGTGACTCCCTGCCTCGCGCACGTCCGACTTTTGCGACGTGGTCGAGCGTGTTGATGCTCGCGCTCGTGTTCCTCAACGTCGTCAGCGGCGGGATGCTCGCGACGGTGGTCTATCGCACCCGTCAGGAACCGTTGGTATTCGTTGTGATCGCATGTGCGGTGACGGTTGGCTTCGGGGTGCCGCTTGCCGTTGGCACCTTGCTGTCTCCGTTGTTCCAGCCGATCCGCGACCTCTCCGAAGGAACTAAACGTGTGGCGGCCGGTGACTACAGCCAACGTCTGCCGGTGGTTCACGACGACGACCTGGGGACGCTTGCCGCGTCCTTCAACCGTATGCAGGCGGGATTGGCTGAGCGGCAACGACTTCAAGCCGCTTTCGGAACCTATGTTGATCCGTCCTTGGCGGTGCGGCTACTTGAACAGGGTGACGACGTGTTCAGCGGTGAGCGCCGGGAGGTGACCGTGATGTTTGTTGATGTCCGCGACTTCACGCCATTCGCCGAAGCCAACACCGCCGAGGACACCGTCGCCCGCCTCAACGCCTTGTTTGAGATCGTGGTGCCTGCCGTCGTCGATGCCGGTGGGCACATCAACAAGTTCCTTGGCGACGGTGCATTAGCGGTGTTCGGCGCCCCGAACGATCTGCCGAATCACGCCGACGCGGCGATGAATGCAGCGCTGTTGATTCACCGCCTTGTCGCCGTGCGATTCGGCAATGAGCTTCGAATCGGCACCGGCATCAACACCGGTAAGGTGATCGCCGGCACCATCGGCGGCGGAAGCAAGCTCGAGTTCACCCTCATCGGTGACGCCGTCAACGTGGCAGCCCGCGTCGAGCAACTCACCAAAACGATTGGCGACGCAATCCTTCTCACCCACCAAACCGTCACCGCATTGGCGTCTGCACCGCCCGGACTCACCGATCGGGGATTCCACGTCCTTAAGGGAAAGTCAGCCACCGTGCAGGTCTTCGGCCTTGGCCAAGAAACCGTTGACCTTAGGCGCTAAGGACAGCCCCCAGCCGCGGGTGGCTCGGGCTGGTGCGGTGCTGATCAGAGCCATCTGTCGACCTTGGGCGCCAGCGGAAGATCGTCGCGTGGGCGAAGGTCCTCGGCCCATTTCCGCTCGGCGGCTCGTTCCGCAGTGGGATTGGTGGCCTGAGAATTGGCATGCTTGCTAGCCACGTTCACCAGGGCGCCGGCCATCGCAAACAGCGGAACCTGGTGGCGCTCGCTGGCGGTGAGCAACTCCCGGAAGGCGGTTTGCGTGCTGCAGCGGCGCCACCCGACCAGGATCCCGACGGCGGTGTCAATCAGCCGGGTGGCATCCATTTGGCCAGCGCCGAACTGTTGCGGAGTTTCATTTCCCGCATTCAAGCCACGACCTCCTGCCCTACCTCGATGAAGTCAGCGGATACCTTGTAGTAAAACGATTTACGGGCGCACGCGACAACTATGACGCTACTGTAAAACATTGGGTGAGCGGTCGACGTATTTCAATGTGTTTGGCTCACACCCGATTCAACCCTTGCCGGGCCGCCGTTTTCAAGCATTAGCGCATTCGACCGTCATGCCGCCGGCGCGCTGCGGAATCGCGCGACCAACGGATACATCTGGCAACCGAGGCAGATGCCGAAGGCAGCGTTGAGGAACGCGGCGAACAACGCGAATGCAGTCGCGATGACACCGAGCAGCGGTATCTCCGCGGCAAACCCGATCACCCCGAAAACGGCGAAAACCAGCCCGACCAACTGGGCGAACTTCAATGGCGGTACCGGTTCGCGTTCGCTCACGGGGCTCAGTCGGGGCGCGACGAGCTTGGCGAAGAGCAACCCGTACGGGCTGTTCCGCGGGCCACGCACGGCGCTGATCGCGAAGACGACCGCCTGGACGCCCAGAATTATCGCCGCGGCAACTTGGCTGACCACCGAGACGGCCAATGTCACCACGAGCACCGTGGTGGTGATCCAGGCGGCGAATCGTGGACCGCGTACGTCTACCTGGCTGATACCGGATGACATCACCTTGCTCCTTCGCTCAACTCAAACCTGACGTCAACAGCGGGCGTAACGCCGTCTGCAAATCGGTGGCCTTCGGTACGCCGGCCGTCCGGTACCGCTGCTGGCCGTCCGCGTCGAAGATGAAAGTGGTGGGCAGCGACAGCACCGAAAGCCGCTTGGCCGCAACTGGATTGGCGTCGATGTCCAACTCGACATGCGCGACGTCGGGGAGGTCGGCGCACACCTGGTCGACCACCCGACGCACCGTAGCGCACGGGCCGCACCAATCGGCGCTGAAATGCACCAGCGTCGGTCCCGTCTCAGAGAGGCCGAGGTCTGAGTTGTCTACGGCTGCCGCCGAGGGGTCTTTCGAGCCCCGCAACACGCCCGATCGGCGATTAAGCACGACGCCGATGACGCTGGCCGGCCCCAACGCTGCGACGATCGCGATTCCTGCGATCACAACAGAGCTCACCAGCGCATCAACACTTTCTACCGGGCGATATTCCCTAGATGGAGAAGTCTTCGCCGTGCCAGACCCCGGCCTCCGGCGGTCGGATGACACGCTCGGCTCGCGGGTCGGGCTGCGCGCCGTTGGTCGTGCCCTCAAGTCTGGCGACCCGGGTGAGCAGCGACTTCAGGCTGACGCCCACCAGGTCCGGCAGGTTGGATTCGTCTTCGCTGGCCGGGCCGGGGCGGCTGACGATCTGTCCGGGTACCCCGACGACCACTGAGCTCGCCGGGACCTCCTTGACCACGACGGAGTTCGCGCCGATGCGGCTGTCGTCGCCGATTTTGATCGCACCCAAGACCTTGGCTCCGGCGCCGATCACCACTCGATCACCCACGGTAGGGTGGCGCTTCCCGGTTTCGCGTCCGGTTCCCCCAAGGGTGACGCCATGGAAGATCGTGACGTCTTCGCCCACCTCCGCGGTTTCCCCGATCACCACGCCGGTGGCATGGTCGATGAACAGGCCTTGGCCGAGGACGGCAGCGGGGTGGACCTCGACCCCGGTCAGGATTCGGACCAGTTCCGCCACCGTCCGCGCCAGTAATCGCGCGCCGCGCAGCCACAACCAATGGGTAATCCGGTGACCCCACACGGCGTGCACGCCCGGGTAGGCGAAGACCACTTCAAGGACGGTGGGCCGGGCTGGATCCCGCTCCCTGGCCGCCTGAATATCACGCCGGATGGCTGAAAGCATGGTTAGTCGCTCAGATCCTTGAA
>JAVROG010000370.1:0-9198 GCA_032162865.1 Mycobacterium sp.
TTGTCGTTGTAATAGTTCACCAGCGCCTGTTGCTGCCTCGGGTCTATGGTCGCGTTCGCCAGTTGGTTAAAACCCGCCGTGAACGCCTGGACCGCCTCCTGCGGAGTCGATCCACGACTGTAGACGACCAGCGAATTCGCGAGATCGGAGAAAAGCGTCTCCACCGCCCGCTTCTGCGCCGAACGCAGTTGGGTCATCCGCTCGAAAGCGGCGGGGAGCAGCGCATGACGTGCGGCGACATACCCAACCACTCCGATCACGCCCAACGACATCAGGCTGGCCGCCAACAGCATCGCCATGACCTTGGACTGAAGGCTGAACCATGACACCAGCCGCGGGCGGCGCCGCCGACTCGTGCGGCCGGGCGGATCTTCTTTTGGGAGCGCCGGCTCGGTCGAACGCCGCGAGGCCAATTGACTTCCTTTCACGTGCGGTTTGGAAGCAGACGAGAGCTGCCCGGCAAAAGAAAGCCGAGGGCTGTCTTTCGATTCGGGTTTGCCCCGCGCGAGTCGACCCTATCCCGGCCGCTTCAATTCGCGGCGCAACTGGTTATCCGCCGAACAGCAAATACAACCCGGTGAACGTGTAGCCGACCATGACCAGCATCATCGTGAGCTGCCCGGTGAGCTGATGGGCGGACGGCAGCAGGCGCAGCGCTTTGTCGTGGGCTGCGATCACCGCCACGATGTGCCCGGTGACCACGCAGGCGACCTTGGTCGTGGACAGCACCGCAGGGTGCAACGACAACACATACGCCACCTGCTGGTGCGCGAGCCCCAGCAGATCCCAGCCTCGGCCGAACGGGTCGGCGAGGGCGATGACGGCCTGTTGGCCGCGCTCCACGAGGTAGGTCAGGTAGTGCGCGAAGATGTAGCCCACCACGACCGGAATCAGCGAGTGCGCCAGCTGGCCAGGCAGCGCTCGACGTTGCTCGGTGTCGACACCGCCTGTCGCCCGGGCTGCCAGCGAAAACGTCAGCGCGACAACAGAAATGAAGATCAGCAAACCGACGGTGCGCAGCGCCGAAGACGTCAGGATCTCTGGCACACCGTGCGCGCTGCGGGCAATCCCGTCTGCGAAGTTACGCCATGCCGGCGACGCCGAAAAGCTGTCGAATGCGGTGGACCCGAGCAACACCGCCAGCATCATCACCACCCCCGGACGCACGGGCAGCGACGGCAGATGGTCGAACGGGTTGCCGATGACGATTTTGCCGGTGTCCGGGTTCCGCCAGAACGGGCATAGGCGCGACACCGCCATGCTGTACACGCCGAACGGGTCGACTCGCGCGAACCAGCGCTGACCACACAGCCACGCCCCGACCAGCAGCACCGCGCTGTAGACCAGCAGCCACGTCTTCACTGCGGTCAGCGACGCCGAGTCGGGGCTGGCCAACTCCATCCAGACGAAGGCGAACAGGCCGATTGCCGCGGGGCGGTACCCCCAGCTCTCGGGATAGCTCCACCGCGGCCGGCTGAGGGGCTCCGGCAGGCAGCGCCGCAGCAGCAGGTAGACGGTTCGGATCGGGGAGATCACTCGCCACACCGGTCCGAAGAACAACGAGAGCGCGACCAACCCGACCCACAGCAGCACGTAGAACGCACCGAGCAGGCTGTTGGCCTGCGTCTGCGGACCCCAAACGCCGGCCGCACCCACCCACCCTGCGAAGGCCAACGCCAAGCCGGCAACCGCCCAGCGGGTGGAGCGGGCATCAACGACCACGGTGACTACATCCGGCAACGCGTGGCCCGGCTTATCCGGATCAAACCGCGGCTTCCGCCACGCCAAAGCCACCAACGCGAACGTGAACGTCAGTGCCCAGGCCGCACCGATCAACGCAAAGGTGTAGGGGACCGGAAGATCGTTCGACCCGCCGAGGCCATGCGCGAGAACCGACGAGGAGTGCCCTTCGGTCACGGCTGGACTTGAATGGTGGCGATCGTCCTGCGCATATGGTGTGACTCGACGTCGACACTGCCGGGGACATCGACGCTGAACTGGAAGGTCTGGTTGGGCGCGGCCGCGACCTGGAACTTGTGATCGGGAACCGAGTGCACATGCAGTTCGTCGGTGGCGTCGCTGGTGACATGCAGGGTGATCTGCTGTTTCACCTTGGCCTGCAGCGTGGCGTTGGTCGGCGTGATCTGCCCATTGGCGATGGTGACATTGAGTTCCAGGGCCGGGGTGGCGGGGTTGCTCGGTGATTTTCCACCGCAGGCGATCAGCGCCCACATCAGCATTCCCGCCCACACCGCGATGAGGGCGCGTCGGTTCCCCATTGGCTACGCCGCTTCTGGCAGCGGGTGCTTTTCTTCCTCGACCTGTTTGGGTTTGGTCATTTCGCCGTTGATTCGGCCGGCGCCCCAGGTCAGCGCGGAGATCACCATGAGCGTGAAGATCAGCACCAAAATCGAGCCGGCGGTGAACAGCCACTGCGGCGCATTCGGGTCGCGTTCGCGCTGCAGGATGGTGTTCTCCAGGACGAACGGCCGGGTAATCGAAGCGTCGGCCGGTACTTCGGGAGCCGGTATCGCCTCGTCGGCCGGTTCATAGATCGGCACGGCGGTCATGGTGTAGCCGTCCTGCACGCGCAGCAGCGTCTTCCAGGACCCCCAGACCGGGATGGGTTCGGTGGTGCGGTAGTGCCCGGGGCCAACCCGCTGGAGCCGGTCGACAACCAGACCGCGGTTGTTCACCATCTTCCCTTGCCAGGACGTGATCGACACCCAATCGGGATTGTCCTTCACCAGGTCGGGCGGGTTGATCTGTACATCGGCGGACACCATGCGTTTGCCGGGCTCGCTCGGCAACTCGGTCAGGTTGATCGTCGCGGTGTTCTTGCTCGGGATGATGATGTGCAGCCCGTTGGCGACCGCGCCGCCGATCACCAACACCGTTGCCGCAACTATCGAGATGCCAATCGCACGGCGCGGAAGCTTCTGGCCGGTGAGCACCATCCCGGTCATGGCCCCGCAAGTCGCCATCAGCACAGCGACCGGCACCGCCATGGCCAGGGCCTCACCCCACATGCTGGTCGGCCAGGGGTAGTGGTAGACGGCCCCGATCCACAACGACTCCAGCCAGAGGCCGACAGTACCCACGAGCAGACCGGTGACCGCGCCGAAGACGAGCGGACGCTTGTACAGCGGAGTCAGCGCCAGTATTTCAACTATCAGAGCCGGACCGAGGTACAGCGGGAACCAGTTGAGCGGAGCTCCCAGGATGGGCCCGACGATCAAAGCGACACCACCGCGCAGCCCGATCGCGAAGAGGGCCGCGATGATTGCCGCACCCCTCCCCAGCGTCATGCGCGCCACGACCAAGGCCAGCGCCGCGACGCCGGCGATCATCATCGGGTGGAACGACAGGCGGAACTGCTCGACGCCGAAGTCGTACTCGATCTGGTAGACGGACAAGCCGATCAAGAGCCCCCCGCAGGACAGGTAGCGGAGGAGTTTGACGAATGGCTTTTCGGGAGGTGCGTCGGGCAGTGCGCGCCCACCCTCGTACTCCAGCATGAGCACCGCGAACAGCGACAGGCCCGCGCCGCCGATCATCATCAGGTGCGTGGGGCCCCACAGGGTGACGTCTTGGCCGAAGATGCGATGCCAGATGTCGTCGAGCGGGAACCCGAACAGCGCGTACATCCCGCAACCGGCCATCAGGATGCCGCCGACTGGCGCGTGCCAGTTGTCGGTGATGCGCACCGGTGCGGGGCCGGGCTCGTCGAACGGCAGCACGATGGCGATCATGCCGCCCAGGAAAATCCCGAACAGGCCGATGATGATGAAGTAGTGCGCGGGGTTGGCCAGCGGCCCGGGGTCACGGCCTTCGCCGATATGCCAGCTGACGTCCCAGATGAAACCGAATAACGCACAAATTATCGAAGACGTGTACACCAGCACCGGCAGCGCCACCCACGATGGCCGCTTGAATTTGACGCCCAACCAATCGGCAAACTTCGCCAGCCAACTGATTCGGTGGGTGCGATGCGCGTACCCAATGGCCAGCATTATCAGCGTTATCACCACGGCGGCGATCGAAAGGCCGATTACCTGGCCTAATGCGGCGCCGCGCGCCGCGGGGGCACCCTCTGCAACAACTGCCAATACCATCGCGATCGCCTCCCGTTTGCGCGCCGATGACTAGGACGAACCACGAATGCCCAAATGCGGGGCTGGTCAATCCTGCTTTTCGCGGGAGTTTCGGCGATTTCGCATAGCTATATACAACACCACGCCGACGACAATCACCGCAGGCAGAAACGCGGGGATTGCCAGCCAAATCCCGTGGTCGGCCAGGTACTCGACATGCAGGTCGCTCATAGTGGGTTCATACCCTGCCGCACGCCGTCCCACCCCCGCAAACCGGGACCAGCAGCAAGGACCGCCCGCGAGGGATCCGTCGACGTGGGGACCGTTACCCTAGCCTGAACACCGTTTCACGTGGGCCACCCGAATGGCGCGGCCCCAGAACAGAGATCTGCTCCGAAAACGCGCGGACACGATCAAGAAAGCAGGGGGAACCCGGTGACCCAAGCGCCAACTCGACCGACTAGCGACGCCGGCCAGGATGGCATCAACGACTCGGACATCCTGGCCGACATTTTGGCGGTGGCCCGCCAGCAGGTGCTCGAGCGCGGTGAGGGACTGAGCAAAGACCAGGTGCTGCAGGTGCTGCAGCTTCCCGATGACCGGCTCGAAGAATTGCTCGCGCTCGCCCACGAGGTGCGGATGCGCTGGTGCGGTCCCGAGGTAGAGGTCGAAGGCATCATCAGCTTGAAGACCGGCGGGTGCCCCGAGGACTGTCACTTCTGCTCGCAGTCGGGGCTGTTCAAGTCACCGGTGCGCAGCGCCTGGCTGGACATACCCAGCCTGGTCGAGGCGGCGAAACAGACCGCGAAGTCCGGTGCGACCGAATTCTGCATCGTCGCCGCGGTACGCGGGCCCGACGAGCGGTTACTCGCCCAGGTCGCGGCCGGCATCGAAGCGATCCGCAACGAGGTCGAGATCCAGATTGCCTGCTCGCTGGGGATGTTGACGTCCGAGCAGGTGGACCAACTGTCGGCCATGGGTGTGCACCGCTACAACCACAATCTCGAGACCGCGCGCTCGTTCTTCACCAACGTCGTCACCACGCACACCTGGGAAGAGCGTTGGCAGACCCTCTCGATGGTCAGGGACGCCGGCATGGAGGTGTGCTGCGGCGGGATCCTCGGCATGGGCGAGACGTTGGAGCAGCGAGCCGAATTCGCGGCCGACCTGGCCGAGTTGGACCCCGACGAGGTGCCGCTGAACTTCCTCAACCCACGGCCCGGTACCCCGTTCGGTGACCTGGACGTGCTGCCGGCCTCCGAAGCCTTGAAGGCGGTCGGCGCCTTCCGGCTGGCACTACCGCGCACCATGTTGCGTTTCGCAGGCGGCCGTGAAATCACGCTGGGCGACCTCGGCGCCAAGCGGGGCATCCTGGGCGGCATCAACGCCGTGATCGTCGGCAACTACCTCACCACCCTCGGCCGGCCCGCCGAAGCCGATCTGGAGCTGCTCGATGATTTGCAGATGCCGATCAAGGCCCTGAACGCCACTCTGTAATGGCCCGCGATCTGCCGGATCCGGTCGGGGCGGGCGTCTACAACGTCTATACCGGCGACCAGGCGGGCACGGCGTTGCCTACCGCGGCCCAGTTGGGGTTGGAGCCGCCCCGGTTCTGTGCCGCCTGCGGCCGCCGGATGATCGTCCAGGTGCGGCCGGATGGCTGGTGGGCGAAGTGTTCACGGCACGGATTGGTGGATTCGGCCGAACTGGACGTGCAGCGGTAGCGGGATTCGGGACAGCTCACATGTCCCTGGCGGTCCCAGCACAGGTCTGGGCTAGCGGCGCGTCGAAGCGTTTGGCGAGAGCCTCGGCGATGCAGCGGGTGTTCTGCTGTAGGTCAGCACGCAACTGAGGAATGTCTTCGATTGCCGACTGGGGCCCATAGTTGGCGCCGCCCAGTGTGACCAAGAAGCTGAGATTGCCGACCCGGAAGTAAAGGTAGCGATCGACGTAGGTGAAGGGTCCCTGCTCGTGCGTCGCCCAGCAGCTGAACGCCTCGTCGCCGAGGCCACGTTCATCGGCGAAACCTGTTGTGTTCGAGGGCGGCCGGCACCCGGCCTGACGGGCCTGGAACCATCGCGGGTCTTCCTGGACGAGGTGCAGGCTCAACGAGCGTGACCGCGGCGTACCCCGCTCGGCCGACGTGGCGTCGGAAAAGGCGGACGATGCGTCGAAATAACATGTCGATGAGTCACGGGTCTCCACGACATCCGTATGCCGCTGGTTCCACAGGGTGGCGAACGCGGATCGGACGGCCTCGTTCACCGGCGCGGTCAGAGTCTGACGGCAGTTAGGTACCGACGGTACCGGCCGATCGAACCACGCGGTCAAGGCGAGCCCAACCGCAATCGCGGCGCCAACGGCCGCGGCGGCGCCCACTGCCACCCACCTGCGCCGTCGCACTTTTCCCTCCCGCCTCGTGGGAGAGCTTAAGCTGCGCAGCCGCCATCACGGAGAATCGTGCGCATGCAGCTCCGGGTGCGTCGTTAAATCTACCTATATGGGGGCGCCGAGTTGTACAGCGGCGGCGGAATCGCCGGCGAAGCGGCAGGAACCTGCGTAGTTGACTGCACTTGCACCGACAACGGTACGAGCGCGAACTCGTCTGGGATCGCCGATAGAGCCTCCGGAAGATATTCGGGAAATGCCGTCAATGTGGCTTCGAGCGGGAGATTGCCGCGCCGCACGTTGCAGGACTGATGTGCGGGAGCAAAGTTCAGTCTTACGTCGCGCGCTTGACGGCGGCGAGGGCGGCCTGCTTGGCGATATCGGCACAGTTGCCGCCCTGAGGTGTCCTCAGTCGCACCGTTACCACCGGGGTGTCTGGGCCCAAACCGGGGGCACCGGACCCTGCCTTGGTCGGCTCGACGCTGAGCCCGGTCTTGGCGACGACAAAGCTCTGGCAGCCGGCGGTCCCGTCGTCGGTGGTGATGTCGAACAACGTGACGGAGTCCTGTTCGCTGCGCGCGGGGGTGTTCCCGTAGGCCGAGGTGACCATGTTGTCGAACCACGCGGCCAGGCCGTATCTGACCACCGCGGAACTGGAGGCGGGACCGCTGTCGGCCGGCGTGAGCTGCAGGTTGCATACACCTGGATGCCGCCATGTTGTCGGGTATTGCGCTTCGGGGCGGGGTTCCTTCCAGCTGATCCCCACGGCATGCAGCTCCACCGCGGCGGCGCAGGGATCGCTGGTCAGGAACCGCGCCGCAACGGAGTCGTGGTTGGAGTGCACCGGAATGCCTCGTTGGCGCACTTGCGCCGCAATGGCATCCGCCATCGCCTCACCGAGCCGGCATAATGACGTGTCGTCGAGGATTTGCCCGCCGGTTGTTACCTGCGTCGGGGTCACTTCGATCACGGGATCACGCATATTTTTCGGTGCCCCCGCCATCGCCGTCAGCGGAAGAGACGCGCGAAACATGCATGGTGATGTGCGTTTCGCCACGCCGGCATGGGACGAGTCGGAGCTGAACTCGTCGTCATTCGCTCTGGGCTCTCCCGGTAGGACCCGAAACGTAAGCCCGGCGTTCGTGGACGGAAAGGCGATCACGCAGCCCTCTCCACCGAGGGGGCGATTTCCAGCAGGGTCGCCGACCCCACCGACTTCAATCTCATGTACAGCCGAGTAGGTGTAGCTGAAATCCTTGTGATTGTCGGCGGCCAGAATCTGCTGGTCGACAAGGCCGCACGGATCGATTTGACGCAGTGCGTGCAGTTCGGCGAGGTGGTCGCGGTCGGATTGGGGGAGATTCAATCCGTAAGTTTCGACCGTGGCGGGGAAGAAGACCTTCGACTGGTCGGCAGGTGCAGGTGCCGGGCGTGTCAAGGTGGCCTGGGGTGCCGGTGAGCCGTGGCAGGCCACCGCCAACGCGGCGCACGCCGTGAGGGCCGACAGGGAACCGCTCGCTCGCAACATGATGGTCCGTTCTTCGGTGTCGCGACTCCGCACTTTAACCATTTCTGACATTACTCAATGGTGCTGTAGCCGGCGGGCCCAGCCGACGTCCTATTGCGAAGAAATGTTGTCAATTGTTCTCTAGTGCAAGGATAAGGAATGGTACCACTATTCGCGCTACCATTGGAAACACGATTCGAATCATTGACTAGAAACATCGTCTCACCAGTCGGGCTGGTCGTTATTCCGGTGACCGAGAGAAAATGGCCACCTCCCGGCTGCGGCGCCCCATTCACGATGGCCGAACGGCCAGCACGCAGATCTGCAGTCATCTGATCAACCAGTGCCGGAAGCTGTTCGGCGGTCGCCGCAGTGTGATACTCGGAGTGCAACCCATATTGCCTCAGCTGACTAGACATTACATCGGGCCCGCCGGGGAAACCGTCATTTTCCCCGCCTGGTGCCGCAGGGGTAACGCCTTGCTTCCGGGTAATTTGGTTAATTTCGGACTGGGTTGGCGGGAAATGGAGCGACACGCCGCCCATCATCGCGTTCTGAATATCCGAAGGCAGATTAATCTCTTTGCCGTTCGGGCCCTCCCGCACACCAAACTTGTTCGCTAATGCGCTCGCGACCGCCCATCGTGAACAATCGCCGCCGCCGTTGGGAAGCGAGTATTGCGACCACTGGGCTACCTCCTCCTGCTCCGCGGGAGTGAGCCTCGTCGTCGGTGCTGGTGTTTGTGGGGTGGGGGTGTCGGGGGGTCCGTTTTGGTCGTCGAGGGCGGTGAGGAGGGTTTGGTAATTGGTGCGGAGGTGTTGTTCGGTGGCGTAGTTGGATTTGTCGAGGGCGTTGAAGGCGTAGCCGAAGCCGCTGATGACGTTGTTTTGGATGTCGTTGCGTACGTCGGCGGCGCTCCAGTTGGCTCCGCTGCCGCCGTGGGGGATGTAGCGGTGTTGGTTGATGCCCAGGCCGAAGGGTCCCGAGCCGCCTTGGTTGTTGGCTTCCATGGCTTCGCAGGCGGTGCGTAGCCGGGTGTCGAAGTCGGCCAGGTTGTTGCCCAGTGCTTGGTTGACGAGGTTGCTGACGGTGTTGGAGGCGTCTTGGGCTTTGCTGGTGAGGGTGGCTTCGAGGTTGCGGGCGACTTGTGCGACGTCTTGGGAGCGTGCGGCGAGGTGGGCGCGGTCTTGTTCGAGGCGGGTGCTGTCG